>NZ_LZKC01000485.1:0-831 GCF_001672685.1 Mycobacterium sp. E2462 | reverse complement strand
CTGCGGGCGGCCACCGACGCCGAGCCCCAGGTGGCCGGCAAGCCGGCGCCCGGCCTGCTGACCGACGCGGCGGCCCGCGGCGACTTCCGGGCGCCCCTGGTGGTCGGTGACCGGCTGGACACCGACATCGAGGGCGCCAACGCCGCGCGCCTGCCCAGCCTGATGGTGCTCAGTGGGGTCAACTCCGCGCGCGACGCCGTCTACGCCCGCCCGGGCCGCCGCCCCACCTACCTCGGCCACGACCTGCGCTCGCTGCACTGCGACGGCGAGCGGCTCGCGGTGGGACCGCAGCCGGGCTGGCGCGTCGAGGCGGCCGGCGGGGCGATCACGGTGGCCGCCGCCCGCAATGACGACGGCGAAGACGACGGCGATGACAACGGCGAGGACGACGGCCTGTCGGTGGTGCGCGCGGTCGCCAGCGCCGTGTGGGGCGCCGACGGCGCGGAGCCGCGCATCGAGGCCGCCGACGACCGGGCGCGCGAGGCGCTGCGGCGTTGGTCGTTGGTGCGCGACGACTGAGCGGTGACTAGCGTAGGGACGCGATGACTATCGACCCCGATCAGATCCGCGCCGAGATCGACACGCTGCTGGCCCGGCTGCCCGAGCCCGGGGACGCCGAGAACCCCGACGTCCAACCCTCGATCGAGGAACTCGAAGAGATCGCCCGCCGGCTGTCCGAGGCCCACGACGTCTTGCTGCGCGCGCTGGAGTCGGCGGAGAAGGGCTGAGTGTCCGCATGTCTCGACGTGCCCGCGTCGACGCCGAACTGGTCCGGCGCGGGCTGGCCCGGTCCCGGCAGCAGGCCGCGGAGTTGATCGACGCCGGCAGGGT
>NZ_LZKC01000484.1:0-20732 GCF_001672685.1 Mycobacterium sp. E2462 | reverse complement strand
GCCTCCGCCGAAGTCGGCGCCGGGCTGGTACCCCGACCCCGCGGGCGGGGGATCGGACGGCACGGCCGCAAGCCTACGGCTGGAAGGCCGGCAACACCGTGCCGGAATCGCGGATCTCCCAGATGCTGGCCTTGCTGATGCCGTCGAAGTTGATCTTGTCGAGCGTCGCCCGCGAATAGGTGAGGTCGATCGCCACCTGCGTCGAGGTGTTGCCGTACGGGTCGGTCATGGGGAAGGTGCCCTGCACGTTGACGGCGGACGCGTCGGGATAGGTCGCCCGCGCGTACTTGAGGATGTCGATGGTGTCCGTCCGGGCGCCGTCCCTGATCAGCTGCTCGGTGTAGTTGTCGCGGATGGCGAACCGGGCGTCGACCACATCGCCGTTCGGGCCGGGCGCGGCCGTGAAGGTGACCCCGTCCGGCTTCTTGGGGCCGGCCGGCGTCGGGGGTGCCGCCTCGGTGGGCGTCGCCGGCGCGGCCGCGCTGGGACCGACCGACGACGGCATCTGGTCGTCCTTCTTGTCGTTGAAGCCCCAGCTTCGACCGACGATGACGAGCAGCACGAGCACGCCGAGCACGGCCAGGGCCAACGCCGCCTTGCCGGGAACGCCCTTCTTCGGGGGATCGGTGGAAAAGGCCCACTCGCTGGTCCAGCTGGTGCCGTCGAAATACCGCTGCAGACCGTGGCCCACGCCCGCGGGGTCGGGGTACCAGCCCGGCGCCGACTTCGGCGGAGGCGGCGCCTGTTCAGATGGCATCTCTCTATTTTCGTCGTGACGGAGACATCGTTGCTACCCGCGAGCGGCGAAGCTCGCCTCGTGAGCCGCCATTGCTCGTGCCCTTTCAGTCCTCGCGATCCGGCTCGGTCAGTTCCGGCGCGTTCTCGCGGGTCGCCATTCCACCTTCGCGGCCGTGATCCGCGGGGCCGGGGCGACCACCCTTGGGCTCGTCCTCGTCTGACTCTGAATGCTTACCCATCGCCATTCCCCTCGATCGAAAGGTGTACCCGCGGCGGCACCATCGAAGATCCGAGCCAGAACGCTGGGATCCCGAGCACCCGCGGCATCCAGCCTAGGCGCCGAACGCGGGCGACGGCGGCGGGCTCGACCTTGGCGAGGGCGCGCCGGCGCTACTGCGCGGCGCCGGACTCCCGTGCACGGGAACGCTGCCGCCGTGCGACGTGCAGGATCGAGTCGGCGGTCAGGTACACGGCCTTGGTTCGGTCGGCGGCTTCGACGTGCAGGCCCGCGGCGCACCGCAGCACCATCAGTGCCAGCCCGCTATGGGTCGCGTAGGAAACGACGAGCAGGTTCACCCGCTCCGCTGAGCCGTCGAAGGTCATCACGTGTTGCGGGCGTTGCTCCCACCCGGGCCAATTGAAGTCGGGCGGTCGCTGCAGCGGCGACCAGTTGACGCTGATCGCGGAGATCTCGCCGAGGCGAGGAGTCAAACCGGCGATGAGCCCCGGCAGTTCGTTGGCGATGCGGTCGGCGCGGGGCCACCAGGCGCCGTCGATGTCGCCGCCCAACTCGCGGGCGAGGGAGAACCGCACAGGGTTGGCCGGATGCCAACCGCGCAGGGGAATGGTCATCGCCCGGAAACGTGTCGGGAGCGGGAAAGACGGGCGAGCTGCACGGGCGATTCCTTCGGTTGAGGCGCTCGCCGCGCGGACGCGCAGCGTGCGGAGGAATCGCGTTGCCGTGTGGTCATGGTTCGCGCGCCTGCGGTGCGCCCACCGTCGACAACGAAGTCGACAACGAAAAGGCTCACCCACCACGTTACGCCAACAGCATCGGTCCATGCGCCAAGTGGTTCGCAGCGTAGGGTGGCGTCAACAGACAGGGTGGACAACATGGCAATCGACAGCTGGTCCGACGCGTCAGAGATCCATCCGTCGAAGATCCGAGTCGGCGATGTCATCGGGACGCGGCGCCCCACCGGGGTACGCCTGACGGTCAAGATGATCAGCAGTCCGCAGGCGGGCACCCGGTTGTGGACGTTCTTCAGCCAAGACGCCGACGGCCAACAGCGAACCAGCACATTCGGCGAGGACGACATGGTGCGCCGGTACGCCACAGCGTCGTGACGAGGTGATTCGGCGGCCGACTCCCGCTGGATTCCACGCCGATCGCTCGGCCGCGGCTCGGGGTGCGGACCCCGCCGCACCTGCATCGCGGTACCGTTTGGTTCAACCTGCGGCCAGCGGCGCCATGCCGGCCGACGCACTCAGCCCGAGTATCAACGATTAGGTTTGTATCTATGGTCGACGACGGGGGTGACTCCGCCTTCACCTGGCAGGGCCGGCGTGACCAGGTGAGCCGGGTGCACGAGCAGCTCGACGAGCTGGTCGCTGCGCGCGACCAAATGGAGCAGCTGGTCCGGGTCATCGTCCAAATCGGCTCGGACCTGGACCTGGACGTGACGCTGCACCGCATCGTCGACGCGGCCCTGGAGCTCACCGGCGCCCGCTACGGCGCGTTGGGCATCCGCGCGGCCGACGGCAGCCTGGTCTCGTTCGCGCACGTGGGCATCGACGACGACACCGCCCGCCGCCTGGGTGCGCTGCCCGTCGGCGAGGGCGTCCGGTTCAACGACGTCACCGAACATCCGCAGGCCGCCGACCTCGTGTCGCACGGCGCACCCTTCCGGGCGCTGCTCGGCATCCCGATCACCGTGCGGGCGGCAAACTTCGGCAGCCTGTATCTCGCCGACGACCGGCCCGGCCGAATCTTCTCCGACATTCAGGAGGCCGCGGTCAGGGCGATGGCGACGGCGGCGGCGGCGGCCATCGACAACGCGCGGCTGTTCGAGCGGGAACGCGAAGCGGCCAAGTGGACCAAGGCCAGCCGCGAGATCACCACCGCGCTGCTCTCCGGCGCCCCGCAGACCGGGCCGTTGCAACTGATCGTCAACCGAGCGCTCGACCTGGCCGACGCCGAGCAGGCCATCCTGCTGGTGCCGCGGGAATCGGACCTGCCCGCCAACCACGTCGACACCCTGGTGGTGGCCGCTACCGCGGGCCGTTACAGCTCCGAGGTCATCGGCCGCGAGGTGCCCATGGACGGTTCGACCACCGGCGGCGTCGCGCGCCGCGGCCTGCCGTTGATCACCGACTCGTTCCAGTACCCGATCGAGGGCTTCACCGACGTCGGCGAGCGCTCGGCGATCGTCATGCCGCTGATCGCCGATGAGCGGGTGCTCGGCGTCATCGCCGTCGCGCGCCACCCGCTCCAACCGCCATTCGGGGACGACTACCTCGAGTTGGTCAGCGACTTCGCCCGGCACGCCGCGCTCGCCCTCGCGCTGGCGGCCAGCCGTGAGCACGCCCTCAACCAGCAACTCGCGCAGGCCGACACCCTCGACGACGCGTTGCGCGCCGCGGCCGAGGAATTACGCCGCCTGTGGCGGGCGCGGCGCGTGCTGGCCGTGACCTTCCCGACCCGCAGCTCGTCGAGCGAAAACTCTTACGGCGCACCGCAAGTCGTATCCGTGGGGGAGTTCGCCCAATGGGCCGACCTGTCGGCGGAAACGCAGCGAGTGCTGGGCGTGCTGCGCGACGGGGACCTGCTTACGCCGAACGCGACGCGGCCGGGGACGGCGGGCATCGCCTTGCAACACCCCGAGGGGGTGCTGGTCGTCTTGATCGACCTCGCCGAGCAGCGCCCCTTCACCCTCGAGGACCAGACCCTGCTGACGGTGCTGGCGGGGCGGCTCGGGCAGGGTCTGCAGCGGGTCCATCAGGTGGACCAGCAGCGCGAGACCGCCCTGGCGTTGCAGCACGCCATCCTCGGGCCCGCCGAGCTGCCCAACGGGTTCGCGGTGCGTTACCAGGCCGCGAGCCGGCCCCTGCAGGTGGGCGGCGATTGGTACGACGTCGTCGACCTCGAGGACGGGCGCATCGCGATGGTGGTCGGTGACTGCGTGGGTCACGGGCTGGCCGCCGCGACCGTGATGGGCCAGGTGCGCAGCGCGTGTCGCGCGCTGCTGTTCGAAAACCCCAGTCCTGGAGCAGCGTTGGCGGGCATGGACCGTTTCGCGGCGCGGCTGCCGGGCGCCCAGTGCACCACCGCGGTGTGTGCGGTGCTCAACCCCGAAACCGGTGAACTGGTGTACTCCAGCGCGGGCCACCCGCCGCCCATCCTCGTGCACGCCGACGGCGCGACCCGCAAGCTCGACGAGGGCCACACCATCGCGCTGGGAGTGCGGGCCGACTGGCCGCGCCCGGAAGCCCACGTCATCATGCCGCCGCGCTCGACGTTGCTGTTCTACACCGACGGCCTGGTCGAACGCCGGCGCAGCGCCCTCGAGCAGGGCATCTCGCGGGCCACCGAGTTCGTGCAGGAAGGCCGCGCCTCCCGGCTGGACCAGCTGGCCGACCAGATCATGTCCGGCCTCGCGCCCGACGGCGGCTACCAAGACGACGTCGTCCTCTTGCTCTACCGCCACCCGGCCCCGCTGGAACTGGAGTTCCCCGCGGACGTCAGCCATCTCGCGCCGGCGCGCTCGGCGCTGCGCAGCTGGCTGACCCGCGCCCGGATCAGCCCGGACGAGACGATGAACGTGCTCGTCGCCGCGGGGGAGGCCGTCGCCAACGCGATCGAGCACGGGCACCGCAACCATCCGGAGGGCATGATCTGCCTGCGCGGCACGCTCCTGGTCGACCACGTCGAGCTGACCATCAGCGACACCGGTTCCTGGAAGCCGCCGCAGCCGGCCACCAGCCAGCACCGCGGCCGCGGCATCGCGCTGATGCGCGGGCTCATGCAGGACGTCACCATCGACCCCGACACCGACGGAACCACCGTCCACCTATCCGCGAGGATCAGCTGATGGCCACGACGCTCACCCTGGACACCGCGCGCCGCAACACCGGGGAACTCGTCCTGGTCGCGGCGGGGGAGATCGACCTGAGCAACATCGACGCGTTCAACAACGCGCTGGCCTCCGCGAGCGCCGCGGCGGTCGGCACCGGCGAACCGCTGGTCGTCGACCTCAGTGCGGTCGAGTACCTCGACAGCGCCGCCATCAACGCGTTGTTCTTGCGCGCCGACCACATCCAGCTCATCGCCCACCCGCTGTTGATGTCCACGTTCACCATCAGTGGCCTGAGCGAATTGGTGTCCATCAGCGCTGCGCAGCCCAACGGCTAACCCGCCGAATAAATTTGACGGTGTTGGCGTGGGCCGCCCGGCCACCACGGCCAGGCGCCGCATCCCTACCGGCCGCCCAGGCCCTCGGCCAGCTGCGAGATGCCGACCACCGCGAACATGACGAGCAGAATCTGTAGGTGGTGGGCGCGCACCCAGTCGTGCAGCACCTGCAGCAGCGCATGTGTCTTCGCCGGCCTCGCCAGGTAGCCGACGAGGATGACCTCGACGACCGCATACATCAGAGCGATGAACGCGAGCGCGGCCCCGGCCTGCGCCGCCAGGGACGCGCCCGAGGCCGCGATGATCGCGACGATGAACAGCACGCCGTCGACCGGCACGGAGATCATCCCGATCACCCAGGCGACCCACGAGGAACCGTCATCCCACGCGGCGCGGATGCGCCGCAGCAGGCGGCGCAGCGGCGACCCGGCCCCGTCACCGCCGTCGGCGTCCGCGGCGCGGGTCAGCAGTCGGGGGATGGGGATCGCGGTGGGCGCCGGGTCCGCGCCGCCGGTCACCGCAACGGGCGCGCGTCGACGCTGCACCAGGCGCACCGCCACCGCGGCGGCGATCAACAGCCCCACCACACCGAGGCCGATCTGGATATGCCCGAGCGTGGAGCCGCTGCCCCGCGACGCCGACCGGTGCCCGGTCGACCCGAACAGTGATGTGAAGTTGAGCACTGCCAGCGGCAGCAAGAGCTCGGGCACGCAGACCGTGAGACCGCCGGCCCAGTAGGCCAGCAGGCTCGGGCCGGGGCGGGAGCGCGAGATCATCAGGAGGGCGAGTCCGAGCCGGATCGGATTGAGCGCCGCCAGGATGCCCAGACCCAGCACTGACCCCCACATGGCCGCGACTTTACCTGCGCCCGGCGCGGGCGAAGGCTGCCGGCAGTCCGACCCCTGCTGCGGCGCGCCGGCGGACGCGTTGTGCTCGCCTAGATTCTGGACGCGCGAATTGGCATCGTGTGCAATTGGTTTCGGACACACTGCGTGACCTGACTCACACCGGCGGCGGCGCGGGGTTCGAGGTCAGCGATCGGTGTGGCACGGGCGCGGAGACGTCGACGAAAGCCTCGAGGCAAGCTCGGCGATGTTCGGCTACTGTGCGACGCGCGACTGCGACCGCAGTCGGCCATGGGATGGCACGCCGGCGGCGGCCGATGCGGCCAATGCGCCCAATGTAGGCATTGTCGTAGTCGTCAATTCAAGGCCGGGACGATGAGCCATTTCCGGGGAGCCCGAAGGGGCGCTGAGATGAATTCATTGGGTGTCTCGGCTATTCGTGGCGGTGTGCGGTGGCGGGACTGCCGACGCGTCGCGCGTCGGGATCGCGCGGCGGTCTCGTGCGGTGTCTAGCAAAGCGGGCCCTGGGCGCCGCCGCGCTCGTCGGAGCCCCGCCGCGGTCGCTTTCTCGCCCGTTAAGCACAGCGGTTAGCCAACCGGCTCGTCGCCTTGGGGGCACGAAGAGCGTAGGGACGTGCGTACAATAGCTAACTCTCTGCAATCCGTTTTGCCAGAACGAATTTCGCATGTTTCAATGACAAAGATGCGGGTAACCGTCGGCCGTGGATCACGCCTTGGCCAACCGCATGGCCAGCCCAAATCGGGTGCGCTGGTCCGCCAACGGCAACACGGGCCGAAAGTGGAACGCCTGTAGCGCTTTTGACGTCGTAGTTAATTGTGCGATCCAAGGTAGGTCAAGGACGGCTTCGGTGCAGATCACCTCACGAGGTCCAGTCCCACGACCGCGCTCGCATTCGTCGTCACCGGCCCGGCGGCCGTCTCGACATACGCGCCGAGCCTAAGCGGCTCAATCCACAGCTCTGGCAAGGCCACCCGTGCCGCGCACAGCTCACTCTCATCTTGTGTCGGTATGAAGGGGTCGTACGTTGCAGGTCCATCCGTTCGACGACGGCAGCGATCAATTTGTCGTCTTGGTCAATAACGAGGTACAGCACGGTGATTGGTACGTCCCTGCCGCGGTTGCGGACGCGCATCCGATGACTCCCGGTCATCGCCCGCTGGAACGGATTTGGCCCGATGTCCGGCCGCAAAGTGTGACCGACACGCTGGTCCTGACCGTTTTGCCTGAGTAGACCGATGTCGGTAAGAAGGATCCGGTGAAACGTGGGGGGACGCAGTGACGCTTGATGACCGGGCACTTCCGCTGACGCGGGGCCAGCTGGATATCTGGCTGGCGCAGCAAACCGGCCAGTTCGATGTGGCTTGGCAGCTGGGCGTGCTGGTGCGGATCGAGGGCGCGATCGAACCCACGCTGCTGCATCAGGCGATGCGCCAGGTGGTGGCCGAGGCCGAGTCGCTTCGGGCCTCCTTCTTCGAAGTCGACGGCCAGGTGTTCCAGAAGGCCGCGGAGCCCAACGACGTCGACCTGCTCTTCTACGACCTCACCGAGTCCGCCGACCCCGAGCGAGAGGTCCGCGAAACCGCAGCCGCGATCCAGCGCACGCCGATGCCGCTGACCGGCCCGATGATCAAGTTCTCGCTGTTCCGGACGCGCGCCGACGAGTACTACTGGTTCACGGTCTGTCACCACATCGCCATGGACGGCATGGGCATCGCGCTCATCGGCCGGCGTATCGCGGCCATCTACTCCGCCCTCGTCGCCGGCGAACCCGCCTCTCCCGCCTTCTTCGGTTCGCTGCGCGACTTGGTCGGCAGCGAGCTGGACTACGAGGCATCCCCGAAATTCGTTGACGACCAACAGTATTGGTCTGCACACCAGCCTTCGGGAAGCGGGCCCGATTACCCGGTGACCGCGGTCGACGACGGGCGCGACCCGTACATGCCTTCTCCGCCAGTGCAATTGGACGAGTCGATCATCGGCAAGGTCAAGGAGCTGTCGAAATCGCTGCGGATCCGGCGGTCGTCGGTGCTCACGGCGGCCTGCGCGCTGCTGGTGCGGGGGTGGAGCGCCGGAGGCGGTGACGAGGTCGTCCTCGACTTCCCCGTCAGCCGGCGGACGGACCCCGAAGCCAAGACCCACCCCGGCATGCTCGCCGGGGTGGTGCCCCTGGTGCTCGACGCGGCGCCGCGGACTACCTTTGCCGATTTCTGCCGGCAGGTCGACCAGCGCTCGCGAGAAGCGTTGCGGCATCAGCTTTTTCCCACGCGGACGCTGGAGGGTGAGGGTGGATTCGCCGGCCCGCGACAGGCGCCCAATCGCGTCGTCGTCAACTTCGTGCCCGCCCGTCTGACCCTGAGCCTGGGCGGTGTGCCG
This sequence comes from Mycobacterium sp. E2462, assembly GCF_001672685.1. NCBI lineage: Bacteria > Bacillati > Actinomycetota > Actinomycetes > Mycobacteriales > Mycobacteriaceae > Mycobacterium > Mycobacterium sp. E2462. Next base: position 12,343 of record NZ_LZKC01000484.1, on the reverse strand, counting down.
GCGACCGCGACCTACACCAGCTTCGGCCCGGTGGGCCACTTCGGGCTGTTCTTCCTGGGCTTCGGCGACCAGCAATACCTGAGCACGGTGGGCACCGGGCAACCGTTCGCGAACTTCGACGCCGCCGATCTCGGGTCGCGGCTGCAGCGGGTGTTGGCGGCCATGGTGGCCGACCCGCAGCGGCGGTTGTCGTCGTTGGACGTCCTCGACGCCGATGAGCGCGCCGGGCTGGACGGCATCGGCAACCGCGCGGTCCTGGGCGGCGGATCCGGCGCGCCGGTGTCGGTGGCGGAGTTGTTCGCCATGCACGCGGCGCGCACCCCCGAGGCGGTCGCGCTGGTGCACGAGGACCGACGCCTGACCTACCGGGAGCTCGACGAAGCGTCAAACCGCCTGGCGCGCACGCTGATCGAACGCGGCGTGGCGGCGGGGGACTACGTCGCGCTGCTGTTGCCGCGCTCGCCCGAGGCGATCGTGTCGATCCTCGCGGTGCTCAAGACCGGCGCGGCGTATCTGCCGATCGAACCGGCCTCGCCGGACTCCCGCATCGACTTCATGCTCGCCGACGCCGCTCCCGTGGCCGCGGTCAGTACGGCCGCCCTGGCCGACCGGCTCGACGGCCACGACATCGCGATCATCGACGTCGCCGACCCGCGCGTCGACGCCCAGCCCGGCACGGCGCAGCCCCCGCCCGACCCGGCGAACGTCGCCTACCTGATCTACACCTCGGGCACCACCGGGACCCCCAAGGGCGTGGCCGTCACCAATCACAACGTCACCCAGCTGATGACGTCGTTGGGCGCCGGCCTGCCCGCCGCGGGCGTCTGGTCGCAGTGCCACTCCTATGCGTTCGACGTTTCGGTGTGGGAGATCTTCGGCGCGCTGCTGCGCGGCGGCCGCGTCGTGGTGGTCTCCGAAGACGTGGCGCGATCGCCCGAGGACCTGCACGAGGTGCTGGTCGCCGAAGAGGTCGACATGCTCACGCAGACCCCGTCGGCCGTCGCGATGCTCGCGCCCGAGGGGCTCGACGCGGTGACCCTGGCCGTGGTCGGTGAGGCCTGCCCGGCGGAGGTCGTGGACCAGTGGGCGCCCCGCCGCGTGATGGTGAACGCCTACGGCCCGACCGAGACGACGATGTGCGTGGCGATCAGCGCCCCGCTGGCACCGGGATCCGGCACGCCCCCCATCGGTCAGCCGGTGCCGCAGGCCGCGCTGTTCGCGCTCGACCCCTGGCTGCGGCCGGTGCCGCAGGGCGTCGCCGGAGAGCTGTACGTCGCCGGTGACGGCGTGACGGCCGGCTACGTGGGACGGGCCGGACTGACCGGTTCGCGCTTCGTGGCGTGCCCGTTCGGTGAACCCGGGGCGCGGATGTACCGCACGGGTGACCTGGTGAGCTGGGGCGCCGACGGTCAGCTGCGCTACCTGGGCCGCGCCGACGAGCAGGTCAAGATCCGCGGTTACCGCATCGAACTGGGCGAGATCCAGGCCGCGCTGGCCGCGCTCGAGGGCGTCGAGCAGGCGGTCGTCATCGCCCGCGAGGACCGGCCCGGCGATAAGCGGCTGGTCGGTTACGTCACCGGCACCGTCGACCCGGCGCAGGCGCGCGCGGCGCTCGCCGAGCGCCTCCCGGCCTACATGGTGCCGACCGCGGTGGTCGGCCTCGACGCGTTCCCCCTCACCGTCAACGGCAAGCTCGACACCCGCGCCCTGCCCGCCCCCGAGTACACCGCGCGGGAATACCGGGCGCCCGGCAACGCGGTCGAGGAGATCCTGGCCGGCATCTACGCCGAGGTGCTCGGCGTCGACCGGGTCGGCGTCGACGAATCGTTCTTCGAGCTCGGCGGCGACAGCATCCTGTCGTTGCAGGTGGTCGCCCGGGCGCGCGCCGCCGGGCTGACGTGCCGACCGCGCGACGTCTTCGTCGATCAGACGGTCGCCCGGCTGGCCCGGGTCGCCGCCGTCACCGGCGGCGCCGACGGCGTCGTCGACGAGGGCGTCGGGCCGGTGCTCGCCACCCCGATCATGCGGTGGCTGCAAACCACGCCCGGCCCCATCGACGAGTTCAACCAGACGGTGATGGTGCAGGCGCCCGCCGGCGTGACCGAGGCCGAGGTGGCAGTCCTGCTGCAGGCGTTGATCGACCGGCACCCCATGCTGCGGCTGCGGGTCGACGCCGACGACGCCGACGACGCCGACGACGCCGGCGGCTGGTCGCTGCAGGCGCCCGAGGCCGGCGCGGTGCACGCGCAGGACTGCCTGCGATCGGTCGCGGAGTTGTCCGACGCGGCGCTGCTGCAGGCGCGGTCGCGGCTGAACCCGGCCGCCGGGGCGATGCTGTCCGCGGTGTGGGTCGAGTCCACCGGTCAACTGGCCGTCATCATCCACCACCTGGCCGTCGACGCGGTGTCGTGGTGGATTCTGTTGGAAGACTTGAACATCGCATGGGCGCTGCACCGCGCCGGGCAGCCGGTCGAGCTGCCCGCGGCGGGCACGTCGTTCGCCCGGTGGGCCACGCTGCTCGACGAGCACGCGCGCCGGCCCGAGGTCGTCCGGCAGCTCGGCGCGTGGAAGAAGGTGGCGGCGACCCCCGCCGCCCTGCCCGCCGCGCGGCCCGAGGCCGACACCTACGCGACCGCCGGGCGGTTGTCGGTGGAGCTGGACGCCGAGACCACCGCCATCCTGCTCGGCGAGGTGCCGACGGCGTTCCACGCCGGCATCCAGGACATCCTGTTGATCGCGTTCGCGCTGGCGTGGGCGGAGTTCCTCGGTGACGCCGCCGCGCCGATCGGCATCGACGTCGAGGGCCACGGCCGCCACGAGGAACTCGCCGCCGACGTCGACCTGTCGCGCACGGTCGGGTGGTTCACCACCAAGTACCCGGTGTCGCTGAACGTCGCGGGCGCCCTGGCGGGGCTGGACTGGGCGCAGATCGCCGGCGGCGACCCCGCGCTCGGCGCCGTCGTCAAATACGCCAAGGAGCAGCTGCGGGCGCTGCCGGACCCGGTGACCTACGGGCTGCTGCGTTACCTCAACGGCGAGGTCGACCTCGCCGGGCCGGACCCGACCATCGCCTTCAACTACCTCGGGCGCCAGGGCGCGGCCGGCGAGGCGCCGGCCGCCGGCTGGACGATCAGCCAGGACGGCCTTTCGCACATCGGCGTCGCCGCCGCGGTGCCGATGCCGCTGATGCACACCGTCGAACTCAACGCCGGCACCATCGACACCGGCGCCGGACCACACCTGCACGCCGAATGGACGTGGGCGCCTTCGGTTCTCGATGCCGCGCAGGTCACCGTGTTGAGCCGGCTGTGGTTCGAGGCGCTGACCGGCGTGTGCGCTCACGTGCGCGCCGGCGGCGGCGGGTTGACCCCGTCGGACATCGCGCCGGCCCGGTTGAGCCAGCAGGAGATCGACGAGCTGCAACGCCAGCACCACATCGCCGACATCCTGCCGCTGACCCCGCTGCAGCAGGGGCTGCTGTTCCACTCCAGCACCGCCCAGGACAGCGACGACATGTACGCGGTGCAGCTGGACTTCACGCTCACCGGACCGCTGGACCCCGACCGGCTGCACGACGCCGTCCGCACGGTCGTCAACCGCCACCCGCACCTGGCCGCGCTGTTCTGCGAGCGTTACGACGAGCCGGTGCAGATCATCCCCGCGGACCCGGCGGTCGGGTGGCGCTACCTAGACCTCGACGGCACCGCGCCGGCCGAGGCCGACCAGCTGATCGACGAGCTCTCGGCGTCCGAGCGGGCCGCCGTGCGCGACCTGACGGGCCAGGCGGCGTTTCGTGTCGCCCTGATCCGCACCGCCGACCGTGCGCACCGGTTCCTGCTGACCAACCACCACATCCTGCTCGACGGCTGGTCGCTGCCGATCCTGCTGCGCGAGATCTTCACCAGCTACTACGGGGAGCGGCTGCCGGCCGCCGGTTCCTACCGGACGTTCTTGACGTGGCTGGCCGACCGGGACCTCGACGCCGCCCGCGACGCCTGGGGACAGGTGCTGTCCGGGTTCGAGACGCCCACCCTGGTCGGGCCGCAGGACCGGTTGGGCCAGGGGCGGCGGGGCTTCGAGAAGTCCCGGGTGCCCGAGCACATCACGCGGGCCCTCGGCGAGCTGGCCCGCTCGTGCCACACCACCGTCAGCACCGTCCTGCAGGCGGCCTGGGCCGTGGTGCTGACCTCGCTGACCGGCCAGCACGACGTCGTCTTCGGGACCCCGCGGTCGCGCGTCGGCCAGGAGGTCGATGACGCCGAATCGATGGTCGGGCTGCTGATCAACACGGTGCCGGTGCGCGCCGACATCCGCGCGACCACCACCACGGTCGAACTGCTCGCCCAGATGCAGGCCAACCACAACGACGCGCTCGAGCACCAACACCTGGCCCTCAGCGAGATCCACCGGGTCACCGGCCACGACCAGCTCTTCGACACGCTGTTCGTCTACGAGAACTACCCGGTCGAGGACGGCATGACGCTGGGCGCCGACGGGCTGGCCATCGCCGACATCACCAACCGCGAGTACAACCACTACCCGCTGACCGTGGAGGCACTGCCCGGCGCCGAGCTCGGCCTGCACGTGGAATACGACGCCGACGTGTTCGACACCGCCGGTATCGCGTCGCTGCTCGCGCGCTTCCAGCGCGTCCTGGAGGCGATGACGAGCGATCCGGGCCGCCGGCTCTCCACGGTCGAGCTGCTCGACCGCGACGAGCGGGAGCTGGTGCTCTCGCGGCTGTCCGGCGCCGGCACCACCGGGCCGGTCGGGGTGGCGCCGGAGCTGCTCGCGGAGGCGCTGACGATCGCCCCGGATGCGCCGGCGGTCATCGACGGTGGGCGCGAGCTGTCCTACCGCGACCTCGACGAGTGGTCGACGCGGTTGGCGCGGGTGCTGATCGACGCGGGCGTGGGCCCCGAGCGCGCCGTGGGCGTGGCGGTGGGTCGCAGCGCCGAGCTGGTGGTCGCCTGGTGGGCCGTGGTCAAGGCCGGCGGCATCCACGCGCCGGTGGACCTCGACCACCCGGTGGAGCGGGTCGCCGCGGTGCTCAACGCCGTCGACGCGGTGTGCGTGCTGGCGCGCGGCACCGACGAGGTCGCCGGCGCCGGGACCCGCCCGGTCGTGCGGATCGACGGGCTGGACCTGTCCGCGCGGGCCGCGGGGGAGCTCACCGACGCCGACCGCCTGGCGCCGCTGACCCCGCGCAACACCGCCTATGTGATCTTCACGTCGGGTTCGACCGGCACCCCGAAGGGCGTCATGGTCAGCCACCTGGGTCTGCGGGGATGGGCTGCGGCGCAATGCAAGTCATGCGACTTGACCTCCGACACGCGGGTGCTGATGGTGGCGTCGCCGACCTTCGACGCCTCGGTCGGCGAGATGCTGCTCGCCGCCGCGTCCGGCGCCGCGCTGGTCGTGGCCCCGCCGCAGGTGTACGCCGGTGAGCCGCTGACCGCCCTGCTGCAAAGCCAGCGGGTCAACGCGGCCTTCATGACTCCCACGGTGCTGTCGTCGCTGGACCGCGCCCGGCTCGCCGACTTCGACAAGCTGATGGTCGGCGGCGAGGCGTGCCCCAAGGAGCTGGTGGCCGCGTGGGCGCCCGGTCGGCGGCTGTTCAACGTCTACGGCCCCAGCGAGGCGACGGTATGGGTCACCTCCAGCGCGCCGCTGTCGGCCGACAGCCCGGTCCGCATCGGCACCCCGCTGCCCGGGGTGTGCGCGGTCGTGCTGGACGCCTGGTTGAAGCCGGTCCCGGTGTGCGTGGTGGGCGAGCTGTACCTGAGCGGCCCGGCGCTCGCGCACGGCTACATGGGCCGGGTGGACCTGACCGCGGAACGCTTCGTGGCCAACCCCTTCGCCGATCCCTCCAGCGGTGCCGGGACCCGCATGTACCGCACCGGAGACTTGGTGCGCTGGACCCGCGACGGCGACCTGGACTTCGTTGGCCGCGCCGACAGCCAGATCAAGCTGCGCGGTCAGCGCATCGAGTTGGGCGAGATCGAGAACACGTTGCTGGCCTGCCCGCAGGTCACCCAGGCCGCCGTCACCGTGCTCGACGGCGCCACCGGCTCCCACTTGGTCGCTTACGTGACGCTCGACCACACCCTCGGTGCCGACCACGACGAGGGCAACGTCGAGGAGTGGCAACACCTTTACGACGACCTCTACGGCGCGGACCTCGAGTCCGGTTTCGGGATGGACTTCCGCGGCTGGAACAGCAGCTACAGCGGTGACCCGATCCCGCTCGAGGAGATGGTCGAGTGGCGTGCCGCCACCGTGCAGCGGATCAGCGCCCTGCGGCCGCGGCGCGTCCTCGAGATCGGCGCCGGCTCGGGCCTGTTGCTGTCACAGGTCGCGCCGCTCGCGGAAGAATATGTGGCGACGGACTTTTCGCCGGTGGCGATCGACAACCTGGCCCGCTCGATGGAGCGGCTGCAGCTGCCCTGGCGTGACCGGGTCCAGTTGCACACGCAACCCGCGCACGTCATCGACGGGCTGCCGCGCGGCCACTTCGACACCATCATCGTCAACTCGGTCGTCCAGTACTTCCCGAACGCCGGTTACCTGGCCGAGGTCATCGACAACGCCATGGAGTTGCTCGCGCCGGGCGGAGCGCTGTTCATCGGTGACGTTCGCAACCACGCCCTGCAGGGTGCGTTCCAGACGGCCATCGCGCTGGCCCGGGGCGGCAGCGCCGCCACCGAGGCGGCCGACCTGCGCCAACGGGTCCGCCACGCGATGCTCGGTGAGACGGAATTGCTCTTGGCGCCAGAGTTTTTCACCACCTGGGCGGTCAGCTGCCCGGTGGCCGGCGGCGTCGACATTCAGGTCAAGCGCGGGTTCTCCGACAACGAGCTGAACCGGTATCGCTACGACGTCGTCATCCGCAAAGCGCCCGCGGCCGTGCGGTCCGTGGCGGACGCGCCCACCTGGTCGTGGACCGAATGCGGGGGCCGCGACGGCCTGCGCGACGTGCTGGCGTCCCAGCGTCCCGCCGTCGTCCGCGTTACCGACGTCCCGCAGGCCGGGGTCGCCGCGGACGTGCGCATCGAAAAGGCGCTCGCCGCAGGCCAACCCGTGGCCGAAGCGCTCGCCGAGGCGGACGCCGTCACCGACGCCGCCGTGGCCGAGGAACTGCACCGCATCGGCGAATCCGTCGGATACCGCGTCGCGGTGACGTGGGGCGCCGATCCGGGCACGCTGAGCGCGGTCTTCGTCGGCGCCGACGACACCGCCGCGCTGACCGACCTGTACCTGCCGCCCACCGGTCACCGGCGGCGCACCAGCCACGCCAACGACCCGCGCACCAACACCAAGATCGGTGAGATCCGCGAGCGCCTGAGCGCGTGGCTGCCGGAGTACATGGTGCCGACGCACATCGTGGCGCTCGAGGAATTCCCGATGACCACGTCGGGCAAGCTCGACCGAAAAGCGTTGCCGGAGCCGGAATATCAAGACGTGGACCGGTACCGCGCCCCGTCCACGGCGGCCGAGGAAATTCTGGTCGGCATCTACGCCCAGGTGCTCGGGCTGGAGCGCGTCGGCGTCGACGACTCGTTCTTCGATCTCGGCGGTGACTCGCTGTCGGCGATGCGCCTAATCGCCGCCGTCAACACCAGCCTGAGCTCCGACCTGGGGGTGCGGGCCGTGTTCGAGGCGCCGACCCCCGCCCAGCTGGCGCTGCTGGCCGGCGGGGACGCCGACCGGCCCGAGCCGTTGGTGGTGGGGGAGCGGCCCGCGGTGATCCCGCTGTCGTTCGCCCAGACCCGGCTGTGGTTCATCGACCAATTCCAAGGCCCCTCACCGATTTACAACGTCACCGTCGCGTTGCGGCTGCGCGGGCACCTCGACGCCGCCGCGCTGGCCGCGGCGCTGGCCGACGTCGTGGGCCGCCACGAGAGCCTGCGCACCGTGTTCGCCGCCTCCGACGGCGTCCCGCAGCAGGTGGTGATTCCCGCAGAGCGGATCGGCTTCGCGTGCGAGGTCGTCGACGCCCGCGGCTGGCCCGAGGAGCGGCTGCGCGAGCGAATGTCAGCGGCGGCCCAGTACGCGTTCGACCTGTCCAGCGAAAGCCCGCTGCACACCGAGCTTTTCGCGCTCAGCGACGACGAACACATGCTGGTGGTGGCGGTGCACCACATCGCGGCCGACGGCTGGTCGATCACGCCGTTCGCGCGCGACCTCGGCGTGGCCTACGCCAGCCGGTGCGCGGGGCAGGCCCCCGACTGGGCGCCGCTGGCGGTGCAGTACGTCGACTACACGCTGTGGCAGCGCGCCTACCTCGGCGACGTCGACGACAGCGGCAGCCGCATCGCCGCGCAACTCGACTTCTGGGCCGACGCCCTCGCCGGGCTGCCGGAGCGCCTGCAACTGCCCACCGACCGGCCCTACCCGCCGGTCGCCGACCATCGCGGCGCGCGACTGGCCGCCGACTGGCCCGCCGAGCTGCAACAGCAATTGCACCGGGTGGCGCGCGAGCACAACGCGACCAGCTTCATGGTGATCCAGGCGGCGTTCGCCGCGCTGCTCGCCAAGATCAGCGCGAGTCCCGACGTGGCGATCGGCTTCCCGATCGCCGGGCGCTCGGAGGCGGCGCTCGACGACCTGATCGGGTTCTTCGTCAACACCCTGGTGCTGCGGGTCGACCTGACGGAGCTGGGCGGGGACCCCACCTTCGCCGAACTGCTGGCCCAGGTGCGCCGGCGCAGCCTCGCCGCGTTCGAGCACCAGGACGTGCCGTTCGAGCTGCTGGTGGAGCGGCTCAACCCGGCCCGCAGCCTGACCCATCACCCGCTGATCCAGGTGCTGTTGGGCTGGGAGAACTTCCCCGGCGAGGTCACCGCGCCCGCTGGCGGCCTGGCCCTGGGCGACCTGCAGGTCACGCCGCTGCCGGTGCACACCGACACCGCCCGCATGGATCTGACGTTCTCGCTGGCCGAGCGCTTCACCGAGTCCGGCCAGCGGGCCGGCATCGCGGTGACGGCGGAGTACCGCACCGACGTGTACGACGCCGAGACCGTCGAGGCGTTGATCGAACGGCTGCAGCGGCTGCTGACGGCCGTCACGGCGGAGCCGGAGCGCCGGCTGTCCTCGGTGGACCTGCTGGACCCGGCCGAGCACGCCCGGTTGGCCGCCTGGGGCAACCAGGGCGTCCTCGCCGAGCCGGTCACGCCGGTGTCGGTGGCGGAACTGTTCGCCGCGCAGGCGGCCCGCACGCCTGACGCGGTCGCGCTGACGTTCACGGACCGGTCGATGACCTACCGGGAGCTCGACGAGGCGGCCAACCGGTTGGCGCACCTGCTGATCGACCGCGGGGCGGGCCCCGGCGCGTCGGTGGCGCTGATGTTCCCCCGCTCGGACGAGGCGATCGTGGCCATCGTGGCGGCGCTCAAGTCCGGGGCGGCCTACCTGCCGATCGATCCCGCGCTCCCGGCCGCCCGCGTCGAGTTCATGCTCGGCGACGCCGCGCCGGTGGCGGTCGTCACCTCGGCCGCGCTGGCCGACCGGTTCGACGGGTTGGAGCTGCCGGTCCTCGACGTGGCCGACCCCGTGGTGGCGGCCCAGCCCGCCGCGGCGCCGCCCGCGCCGGCGCCGACGGACCTCGCCCACATCATCTACACCTCCGGGACCACCGGCGTGCCCAAAGGCGTTGCCGTCACCCAGCACAACGTGGCCCAGCTGTTCGACGCGCTGCGGATCGGCATCGAGCTGTCGCCGCAACAGGTGTGGACGCAGTTCCACTCGTATTCCTTCGACTTCTCCGTGTGGGAGATCTGGGGCGCGCTGCTGCACGGCGGTCGCCTGGTGGTGGTGCCCGACGCGGCGGCCCGATCGCCGGAAGAGTTCCACGCGCTGCTGATTCGCGAAGGCGTCACCGTCTTGACCCAGACCCCGTCGGCGGTGGGCGTGCTGCCCACCGACGGCCTGGACGGGGCGGCGCTGGTGATCGGCGCCGAGCCCTGCCCGCCCGAACTCGTCGACCGCTGGGCGCCGAACCGGGTGATGGTCAACGTCTACGGCCCCACCGAGACCACCATGTGGGCGTGCAAGAGCGCGCCGCTGCAGGCCGGTTCGGGTTTCCCGCCGATCGGTGCTCCGGTGACCCGCGCGGCGTTCTTCGTCCTCGACGAGTGGCTGCGGCCGGTGCCCGCCGGCGTGGTCGGCGAGCTGTACCTCGCCGGCGCCGGGGTCGGCGTCGGGTACTGGCGCCGCTCCGCGCTGACGGCGTCGCGATTCCTGGCGTGCCCCTTCGGCGAACGGGGAGCGCGGATGTACCGCACCGGCGACCTGGTCTGCTGGGGCCCCGACGGTCAGCTGCGCTACCTGGGCCGCGCCGACGAGCAGGTCAAGGTCCGCGGCTACCGCATCGAACTCGGCGAGATCCAGGCCGCCCTGGCCGCCATCGACGGCGTCGAGCAGGCCGTCGTCGTCGCCCGCGAGGACCGCCACGGCGACAAGCGGCTGGTCGGCTATGTCACCGGCTCGGCCGACGTCGCCAAGGCCCGCGCCGCGCTGGCCGAGCGGCTGCCCGCCTACATGGTCCCCACCGCGGTGGTCGCGCTGGACGCGCTGCCGGTGACCGTCAACGGCAAGCTCGACACCCGCGCGCTGCCGGCGCCCGACTACCGCGACGCCGACACCTACCGCGCCCCGAGCACCGCGATCGAGGAGATCCTGACCGGCATCTACGCCCAGATCCTGGGCGTGGACCGGGTGGGCGTCGACGACTCGTTCTTCGACCTCGGCGGCGACTCGCTGTCCACGATGCGCCTGATCACCGCGATCAACGCCGCGCTGGGATCCGACCTGCCGGTGCGCATCGTGTTCGAGGCGCCCACCATCGCCCAGCTGGCGCCGCGGATCACCGAGAGCGCGGGCCGCCTGGAGCCGCTGGTTGCCGGCGAGCGCCCGGACGTGGTCCCGCTGTCCTTCGCGCAGAACCGGCTGTGGTTCATCGACCAATTCCAGGGTCCCTCACCGCTGTACAACATGGCGGCCGCGCTGCGGCTGCGCGGCCAGCTCGACGCCGACGCCCTGGGCGCGGCCCTGGCCGACGTGGTGGCCCGCCACGAGAGCCTGCGCACGCTGTTCCCGTCGCACGAAGGCACCCCGCAACAGCTGGTGGCGCCGGTCGAGCGCGCCGAATTCGGCTGGGACGTCGTCGACGCGACCGACTGGCCGGCCGACCGACTCGACGAGGCCGTCACGGCGGCGACGCGCCACACCTTCCACCTGGCGTCCGAAATCCCCATGCAGGCACGGCTTTTCGCCGTCGCCGCCGACGAGCACGTCCTGGTAATCGTGGTGCACCACATCGCCGCGGACGGCCTGTCGCTGGCGCCGCTGGGCGCCGACCTGAGCGCGGCCTACGCCAGCCGCTGCGCCGGCCAGGCGCCCGACTGGGCCGACCTGCCCGTCCAGTACGTCGACTACACCCTGTGGCAGCGCGCCCAGTTCGGCGACATCGAGGACCGGGACAGCCGCATCGGCGCCCAGCTCGCCTACTGGGAAGACGCGCTCGCGGGCATGCCCGAGCGGCTGCAACTGCCCACCGATCGGCCCTACCCGCCGGTGGCCGACCAGCGCGGCGACAGCGTGGTCGTGGACTGGCCGGCCGAACTGCAGCAGCAGGTCCGCCGCGTGGCGCGCGAGCACAACGCGACCAGCTTCATGGTGGTGCAGGCCGCGCTGGCGGTGCTGCTGTCCAAGTTGAGCGCGAACAACGATGTGGCCGTGGGCTTCCCGATCGCCGGGCGGCGCGACCCCGCGCTCGACGCGCTGGTCGGCTTCTTCGTCAACACCCTCGTGCTGCGGGTCGACCTGGCCGGTGACCCCAGCTTCACCGAACTGCTCGGGCGGGTGCAGGCCCGCAGCCTGGCGGCGTTCGAGCACCAGGACGTGCCGTTCGAGGTGCTCGTCGAGCGGGTCAACCCGACGCGCAGCCTGACGCACCACCCGCTGGTCCAGGTGATGCTGGCCTGGCAGAACTTCACCGGGCACGACGACCCGTCGGCGGCGTTGGCGCTGCCGGGCCTGGAGGTCACCTCCGTGCCGGTGCACGACCAGTCGGCCCGCATGGACCTGGTGTTCTCCCTCGCCGAGCGGTGGACCGCAGCCGGTGCGGCCGCCGGGATCGGCGGCCGGGTCGAGTTCCGCACCGACGTGTTCGACGCGGCGAGTGTCGAGGCGCTGATCGGGCGGCTGCAGCGGGTGCTGCTGGCCATGACCGCCGACCCGGCGCAGCCGGTGTCCGCGGTGGACCTGCTCGACGCCGGCGAGCGCGCGCGCCTCGACGCCCTGGGCAACCGGGCCGTGCTGGCCGCGCCGGCGCCGGCGCCGC
>NZ_LZKC01000483.1:0-12048 GCF_001672685.1 Mycobacterium sp. E2462 | reverse complement strand
CTCATCGAAGCCGACCCGCAGGCCGCGGTGGACCCGGCCGGTGACGTGCTGCCGGAGCTGATCCGGCGCGCGATCGCCGTCAAGGCTGAGGTGGTCGCCGCGGACGAGAAGGAATCGGAGCTGCGGGAAATCCTCAACTACGGCCACACGTTGGGGCACGCGATCGAGCGCCGCGAGCGCTACCAGTGGCGGCACGGCGCCGCCGTGTCGGTGGGGCTGGTGTTCGCCGCGGAGCTGGGCCGGCTCGCCGGCCGGCTCGACGACGCCACCGCGCTGCGGCACCGCACCATCCTGTCGTCGCTGGGCCTGCCGGTCAGCTACGACGCCGACGCGCTGCCGCAGCTGCTGGAATACATGGCGGGGGACAAGAAGTCGCGGGCGGGTGTGCTGCGATTCGTGGTCCTCGACGGGCTGGCCAAACCCGGCCGGCTCGAGGGGCCCGACCCGGGCCTGCTGGTGACCGCCTACTCGGGGCTCAGCGGCTGATGGCCGGCACCGTCAACGTGCTCAACGGCCCCAACCTGGGCCGGCTGGGCCGGCGCGAGCCGCACGTCTACGGCGACACCACCCACGAGCAACTCGCGGAGCTCATCGAGACCGAGGCCGCCGCGCTCGGCCTGAAAGCCGTGGTGCGGCAAAGCGACAGCGAGGCTCAGCTGCTGGAGTGGATCCACGCGGCCGCCGACGCGCGGGAACCGGTGATCCTCAACGCCGGCGGGCTCACCCACACCTCGGTGGCGCTGCGCGACGCCTGCGCGGAGTTGAGCGCGCCGCTGATCGAGGTGCACATCTCCAACGTGCATGCGCGCGAAGAGTTTCGGCGGCATTCCTACCTGAGCCCGGTGGCGACCGGGGTGATCGTCGGGCTGGGCATCCAGGGCTACCTGCTCGCTTTGCGGTACCTGGCCGCGCCCGAGGGCGCCTAACCCTTTTTAGGAGTCCTTCTTTTCCGAGTCCGTGTGCTCCGCGCCCTTGTGCTCGGCGTCCCTTTTCTCGGCGACCTTCTCGCTGCCCGGCTGCTCGAGCCCCTGGGTGTGGATCACCTCGGTCTTCGGGTCGTCGCCGGCGGTGGCGAACGACTCCGTGGGGGCGCCCCACGCGCCGGTCGGCAGCGACTCCGTGGGTGACTCGCGCTCGGCCTCGCGGCCGGGCTCGCGCTCCGCGGTGGCCACCGCCGACGTCCGCTCCTGGGCATGGGCCTGGGTGCCCTGCGTCGGGATCTCGCCCGTGGGGGCGTCGTCGGCGCGGACCGCGGAGAACACGTCGGTGTCGGCCCGGTCGTCGTCCCCGCCGCCCTGACGGCGCGGCGGGGGATTGCGGTCCACCCGCCACCGGCCGACGGTCACGCCGATGATGCCGGGCAGGAACACGCACAGGGCGGTGAACGCCGCGAACGTCGTCACCTCGTTGAGCAGGCCGCCGGTGTAGAGCCCGGAGTAGACGATCGCGATCAGCCAGCACACCAGGCCGCTGAGGAAGCCCGCCGCCAGGCCGGCCAGCAGCCAGGTCATCGCCAGGTCACCGCGGCGGTCCGGGTCCGGGTTGGCCTTGGCGTCCGCCCGGCCGTCCAGGACGCCCCACACCGCCACGCCGATGATGAACACCAGCAGCAGCGTCGCGCTGAACAGCAGGGCCTGCGTCTGCCACGCGTTGATGAGCGCGCCTTGGAACAATCGGATCACGACCATCGCCGCCGCGTACACCAGTCCGCGCAGCATCCAGTTACTCATGGGCCCAAAGCGTAGCGAGTACCGTCAAGACCCGTGACACATTCACAGCGTCGAGACAAGCTCAAAGCGCACCTTGGGGCCGCCGGCCTGGACGCGTTGCTGGTCACGGACCTGGTCAACGTCCGCTACCTGTCGGGATTCACCGGCTCCAACGGCGCGTTGCTGGTGTTCGCCGACGACCGCGGCGACGTGTTGGCCACCGACGGCCGCTACCGCACCCAGGCCGCCGAGCAGGCCGAGGGATTGCGGATCGACATCGAGCGGGCGCTGGGGCGCCACCTGGTGGGCCGGGCCGCCGATGGCGGGGTCGCCACGTTGGGCTTCGAGAGCAACGTCGTGACCGTCGACGGCTACGACGCGCTCACCGCCGCGCTCGGTGAGCGCACGGCCGCCACCGAGCTGGTCCGCGCCGCCGGCACCGTCGAGGCGCTGCGCGAGGTCAAGGACGCCGGCGAGGTCGCGTTGCTGCGGCTGGCCTGCGAGGCGGCCGACGCGGCGCTGTCCGACCTGGTGGCTGGCGGCGGGCTGCGGCCGGGCCGCACCGAACGCGAGGTCAGCCGGGAGCTGGAGTCGCTGATGCTCGACCACGGCGCCGACGCGATCTCGTTCGAAACCATCGTGGCCGCCGGCCCGAACTCGGCGATCCCGCATCATCGGCCCTCCGACGCCGTGCTGGCGCATGGCGACTTCGTCAAGATCGACTTCGGCGCGCTGGTCGGCGGCTATCACTCGGACATGACCCGCACGTTCGTCCTCGGCCAGGCCGCGGACTGGCAGCTGGAGATTTACGCGTTGGTCGCCGAGGCGCAGCGGGCCGGGCGCGAGGCGCTCACCGCCGGCGCCGGGCTGCGCGACGTCGACGGCGCGGCCCGCCAGGTGATCGTCGACGCGGGCTACGGCGAGCAGTTCAGCCACGGGCTGGGACATGGGGTCGGCCTGCAGATCCACGAGGCCCCCGGCATCGGCGCCACCGCCACCGGGACGCTGCTGGGTGACTCGGTGGTGACCGTCGAGCCGGGCGTCTACCTGCCCGGACGCGGCGGTGTGCGCATCGAGGACACCCTGGTGGTGCCCGCCGCCGGCGCCGAGGCGGACGGGCAAACCCCGGAGTTGCTGACCAAGTTCCCCAAGGAGCTGGCCGTTCTGGCCTAGCGGGCGCCGGTGCGCGGAGCGCGGCTAACCGACCGGGGTAGAGTCGGGGGGCGTGACTGGGGTGGGACGCGGCTTGGCGCGCCTGCGGGATTTCCGCTGGGACATGTACGCGCAGCCGCTGCGCGAGGTGCGGCTGGAAGTCGAGATCGTCTACGTCGCGATCCACGTGCCCTTCGGCGGCGGCAAGACGCTCAACCTGCCGGTGCTCACCATGATCAAGCCGGCGCCCCTGCCCGCCGAGCAAGCCGAGGCCCGCGGCAAGCGCGACCACGCCTGACGGCCGCGCTTTAAACTGGCCGACAAGTTCCATTCGACAGGCGCGGCCTGTCCAACGTGCGAGGAGAGACACCGAACCGTGGCAAGCACTGCCGATTTCAAGAACGGACTGGTCCTGAACATCGACGGCCAACTCTGGCAGATCGTCGAGTTCCAGCACGTCAAGCCCGGTAAGGGGCCGGCGTTCGTGCGGACCAAGCTGAAGAACGTGCTGTCCGGCAAGGTCGTCGACAAGACTTACAACGCCGGGGTGAAGGTGGAGACCGCCACGGTCGACCGCCGCGACACCACCTACCTGTACCGCGACGGCTCGGACTTCGTGTTCATGGACAGCCAGGACTACGAGCAGCACCCCCTGCCGGAATCGCTGGTGGGCGACGCGGCGCGGTTCCTGCTGGAGGGCCTGCCGGTGCAGGTGGCGTTCCACAACGGCGCGCCGCTCTACATGGAGCTGCCGGTGTCGGTCGAGATCGAGGTCACCCACACCGAGCCGGGCCTGCAGGGCGACCGGTCCAGCGCGGGCACCAAGCCCGCCACGCTGGAGACGGGCGCCGAGATCCAGGTGCCGCTGTTCATCAACACCGGAGACAAGCTGAAGGTCGACTCCCGCGACGGCAGCTACCTGGGACGTGTCAACGCGTGAGCCGGCCCGCGCGGCATGTGAAGGGGCGGCATCAAGCCCGCAAGCGCGCGGTTGACCTGCTGTTCGAGGCGGAGGCCCGCGGGCTGAGCCCGGCCGAGGTCGTCGACGTCCGCAGCGCCCTGGCCGAGACCAACCCCGACGTGTCGGCGCTGCAGCCCTACACGGCCGTCGTCGCCCGCGGCGTCGGCGAGCACGCCGCCCACATCGACGAGCTGATCAGTTCGCACCTGCAGGGCTGGACGCTGGACCGGCTGCCCGCCGTGGACCGGGCGATCCTGCGCGTCGCGGTGTGGGAGCTGTTGCACGCCGACGACGTGCCGGAGCCGGTCGCCGTCGACGAGGCGGTCCAGCTGGCCAAGGAGCTGTCCACCGACGAGTCGCCGGGCTTCGTCAACGGCGTGCTGGGCCACGTGATGTTGGTGACGCCGCAGATCCGCGCCGCCGCCGCGGCGGTCCGCGGTGACGATCCCCCGTCATGAGCCGGTTGGAGCTGCGCGCCCTGCTGGCGGCCTGCCTGGCCGCCGCGGTGGTGCTCGGCGCCGTGGTGTGCGCCGCCTACGGGCTGGCCGTCGTGGCCGCGGCGCTGGCCATCTACGCGCTCGGGGTGGGCGCCTACCTCTACCACTGCGTCGAGCGGGTGGTCCTGGCCCGCCGCATCAGCACGGTCCGCTCGGCGGCCAAGCCGCTGCAGCCGCTCCTGCCGGTGATGGCGGCCATCATGGGGCTCACCCAGGGCGTGGTGCGCTCGCTGAGCGACGTCACCGAGCTGCCCGCGCGCCGGTGGGAGCTGCCGGTGCCGCGGTGGCTGGGCGGTGCCCGGGCGAACCGGGTTATTGCTGAGCGAAACGATCCCGGCCGCCCCGGCGGCGCGCCACAATGACGGCACGGACCGCCCCGCCGGATCCGGAGAAGGTGACGAGATGACCCGAGACACTGCCCGGCCCCGGCGACTGCGGGTATCCGCGCTCGCTGCGGTCGCCAACCCCTCGTACACCCGCGTCGACACGTGGAACCTGCTCGACGACGCGTGCCGCCACCTGCGTGACGTCGACCTCGCCGGCCTGGACAAGACGCACGACCTCGGGCGGGTGAAGCGGTTGATGGACCGCATCGGCGCCTACGAGCGCTACTGGCTGTACCCCGGCGCCCGCAACTTGGAGACGTTTCGCGCCCACCTGGACAGCCTGTCCACGGTGCGGCTCAGCGAGGAGGTTTCCCTGGCGGTGCGCCTGCTGTCCGAGTACGGCGACCGCGCGGGCCTGTTCGACACCTCGGCGCCGCTGGCCGACCAGGAACTGGTGGCCCGGGCCAAGCATCAGCAGTTCTACACCGTGGTGCTCGCCGACGACGCCCCGACGACCTCGCCCGACAGCCTCGCCGAGTGCCTGCGGGCGCTGCGCGACCAGTCCGACGACGTGCAGTACGAGCTGCTGGTGGTGCCGAGCATCGAGGACGCGATCACCGCGGTGGCGCTCAACGGAGAGATCCAGGCCGCCATCATCCGCGACGACGTCCCCTTGCGGTCCCGTGACCGGGTGCCCCTGATGAACACGCTGCTGGGCACCGCCGAGGACGACGTGTTGTCCAGCGAGGCGCAGGACTGGATCGAGGCCGCCGAGTGGATCCGGGAGCTGCGGCCGCACATCGACCGCTACCTGCTGACCGACGAGTCGATCGCCGCGGAGACCGAGGACGAACCCGACGTCTACGACCGCACGTTCTACCGGCTCAACGACGTCACCGACCTCAACAGCACCGTCCTCGCGGGCCTTCGAAACCGTTACGCCACACCGTTTTTCGACGCACTGCGCGCCTACGCCGCGGCCCCGGTGGGCCAGTTCCACGCGCTTCCGGTCGCGCGGGGCGCCAGCATCTTCAACTCCAAGTCGCTGCACGACATGGGCGAGTTCTACGGCCGCAACATCTTCATGGCCGAGACGTCCACCACCTCCGGAGGCCTGGACTCGCTGCTGGATCCGCACGGCAACATCAAGAAGGCGATGGACAAGGCGGCCATCACCTGGAACGCCCGGCGCACCTACTTCGTCACCAACGGCACCTCGACCGCCAACAAGATCGTCGTGCAGGCGCTGACCCGCCCCGGCGACATCGTGCTGATCGACCGCAACTGCCACAAGTCGCACCACTACGGGCTGGTGCTGGCCGGCGCCTACCCGCTGTACCTGGACGCCTACCCGCTGCCGCAGTACGCGATCTACGGGGCGGTGTCCCTGCAGACCATCAAGAAGACGCTGCTGGACCTCAAGGCCGCCGGGCAGCTGGACCGGGTGCGCATGCTGCTGCTCACCAACTGCACCTTCGACGGCGTGGTCTACAACCCGCGGCGGGTGATGGAGGAGGTGTTGGCGATCAAGCCCGACATCTGCTTCCTGTGGGACGAAGCGTGGTACGCGTTCGCGACCGCGGTGCCGTGGGCGCGCCAGCGCACCGCGATGGTGTCCGCCGAGGGGCTGGAGCAGATGCTGGCGTCCCCGGAATACGCCGAGGAATACCAGCAGTGGGCCGCGTCGATGGAGGGCGTGGACCCCTCGCAGTGGGTGGAGTGCCGGCTGCTGCCCGACCCGGCCCGCGCGCGGGTGCGGGTGTACGCCACCCACTCCACGCACAAGTCGCTGTCGGCGCTGCGGCAGGCGTCCATGATCCACGTGCGCGACCAGGATTTCCGGGCGCTCACCCGCGACGCGTTCGGGGAGGCGTTCCTCACGCACACGTCGACCTCACCGAACCAGCAACTGCTGGCATCGCTGGACCTGGCCCGCCGGCAGGTCGACATCGAGGGCTTCGAGCTGGTCCGCAACACCTACAACATGGCGCTGGTCTTCCGGCACCGGGTGCGACGAGACCGGTTGATCAGCAAGTGGTTTCGCATCCTCGACGAGTCCGACCTGGTGCCCGACGAGTTCCGGGCGTCCTGCGTCAGCTCGTATCGCGAGGTGCGGCAGGGCGCGTTGGCCGAGTGGAACGAGGCCTGGCGCTCCGACCAGTTCGTGCTCGATGCCACCCGCGTGACCCTGTTCGTCGGCAAGACCGGGATGAACGGCTACGACTTCCGCGAGAAGATCCTGATGGACCGGTTCGGCATCCAGATCAACAAGACATCGATCAACAGCGTGCTGCTGATCTTCACGATCGGGGTGACCTGGTCGAGCGTGCACTACCTGCTGGACGTGTTGCGCCGCATCGCCACCGACTTCGACCGCAGCGACGCCATCAGCGGCAAGGAGGACCGCGCCCTGCAGCGGCGCCGCGTCGAGGAGATCACCGAGGACCTGCCGCACCTGCCGGACTTCAGCGAATTCGACGACGCGTTCCGGCCCGTCGACGAGTGCAACTTCGGCGACATGCGGTCGGCCTTCTACGCCGGCTACGAGGAATCCGACCGCGAGCACGTGCTGATCGGGCAGGCCGGCCGGCGGCTGGCCGAGGGCAAAACCCTGGTGTCGACCACGTTCGTGGTGCCTTATCCGCCCGGTTTCCCGGTGCTGGTGCCCGGGCAGGTGGTGTCCAAGGAGATCGTCTACTTCCTGGCCCAGCTCGACGTCAAGGAGATCCACGGCTACAACCCGGATCTGGGGCTGTCGGTGTTCACCGAGGCCGCGTTGAGCCGCATGGAGGCGCAGCGCAACGCGGCGCTGGCCGCGGTGGGCTCGGCCTACGCGCCGTTCGAGTTGCCGGCGGACGCGTCGGGGATGAACGGTGACCGCACCGTCTCGGCGGCCGAGGGCGGCTGAGGGTTTGGCCTAGGCCCGCCCGAGTCCGCTGCGCAGGCCGCGCGCGATCTCGTCGTGGCGCGCCACGCTGCCGGGCGGAGCCGCCTCGTGGCAATCGCAGGTCAGGGGGCTGAACGCGCTCGACGGGGCGGCCCCGGCGGGTGCGGTCAGCCCCGCCCCGCCCACCGCGACACAGGCCATGAGCACCGCCATGGCTCTGCCGAGCGGGGGGCGGGCCGGCTTGCGCGGCGCTCGCCCGGCGGTCACCGCCGGACCTCGCCAGAGACCGTGTGGCGCAGGGTTTCACACATGACGGTGTCAGCGTAGGTCGACGGCGCTGAGAAGGCGCTGAGAGTCGCTCTACGCTGTCGTCTCGTCGCGCACAATGTGCGGATGTGGTCGTTGCGTCGCCCGCGGCTGGGCATTCCCGCGCGCTCCGCCGCGGTGTCGGCGGCGGTCGTGCTGGCGGCCTTCGCCCTGGCCGGCGCGGTGTTCGTGGCGGTCCTCTACCGGTCGCTGCTGGCCGGCGTCGATGACGCCACCGCCGAGCGGGTTCGCGACATCGCCCAGGCGCTGACCTCGGGGTCGATCGAGGACATCGACAGCGCGGTGTTTATCACCGACCAACGCGTCGTCGCGATCCAGGTGATCGCGCCCGACGGCACGGTGGTCAAGCGGGCGGGTTCGGCGCCCCCCGTCCCACTGGTTCCGGTCAGCGCCTTCGGCGACGCCCTGCGCCGCGGTTTGCCGGACGACGCGGTGCGCAACGATGACATGAGGGTCAGCGGACAACGGGTGCCGACCGCCCAGGGCGCCTACACGATCCTGGTCGGTGGCGGCAGCGAGGCGGTCGAGGCGACCGCGCGCACGGTCGCGCTGCTCTTGGCTTGTGGCGCACCGGTTATCGTGACGGTGGCCGCGACGGCGGCCTTCTGGCTGGTGCGCCGGTCGCTGCAATCGGTGGACGCGATCCGTGCCAGGGTGGCCGAGATCTCGACGTCTGATCTCGCCGAACGGGTGCCGGTGCCGGACACTTCCGACGAAATCGCGGCGCTGGCGGTCACGATGAACGAGATGCTCTCGCGCATCGAGGCCGGCCACGCCGCTCAGCGGCGGTTCCTGGGCGACGCCTCGCACGAATTGCGAAGCCCGTTGTCCACCATCATCTCCGGACTCGAAGTCGCTGAGGCCCACCCGGAGTTGCTGGACGCAGATCTGGCGGTCAACACGTTACTTCCGGAGGCGCACCGCATGCGGATGTTGATCGAGGACCTGTTGCTGCTGGCGCGCGCCGACGAACGGGGCCTGGTCCGGTGCAAGCGCGACGTGGCCCTCGACGACCTGGCCGAGGCCGAAGCGGTCCGGGCCCGCCGGCAGGCCGGCTGCGCCGTGCACACCGATATCCACCCGGTGCGCATCACCGGTGACGCGGCCGCCTTGGCCAGGATGATCCGCAACCTCGTGGACAACGCGGTCCGCCACGCACATTCGTGTGTCAGCATCGGCGCCGGGGTGCGCGACGGGACGGCCGTCATCACCGTCGCCGACGACGGGCCGGGCATCGCCGCGTCGGATCGGCACCGCATCTTCGAACGCTTCGTCCGGCTGGATTCGGATCGGGCCCGCAGCGGCGGGGGAGCCGGCCTCGGCCTGGCCATCGTCGCCGAGATCGCCGCCGCGCACGCAGGCACCGTCACCGTCCACGACCGGCCGGGTGGGGGAACGGTGCTGGAGGTGGTCCTGCCTCACACCCTCAGCCGGTAGCCGACTCCGCGAATCGTCTCGATGGTGTCCGTGCCGAAGGGCACGTCGATCTTGCGGCGCAGGTATCCGACGTACACCTCGACCACGTTGTCGGGGCCCTGGTGATTCGCGTCCCAGACGTTGCGCAGGATATCGGCTTTCGTGACCACCGTGTCCTTGTGGCGCATCAGGAATTCGAGCAGCTGATACTCCCGGGGGGTCAGGGTGATCGGCGTCGAATCGCGCCGCACTGCGTGGCGGGCGGGATCCAGTGACAGGGTGCCCGCGGTCAACACCACCGGCCGCTCGGGCGCGCCCCGGCGCACCAGGGCGCGCAGGCGCGCCACCAGCACCCGGAAGGAAAAGGGCTTGGTCAGGTAGTCGTCGGCGCCCAGATCGAACGCGTCGGTCTCGTCGTACTCGCCGTCCTTGGCCGTCAGCATCAGCACGGGCGTCCACACGTTACGGGCGCGCAGCTGGCGCAGCACCTCGTAGCCGCTGGCGCCGGGCAGCATGATGTCGAGGATCACGACGTCGAACCTGTTCTCGACGGCCTCGCGGAGCCCCTCGGGGCCGGTGCCGACGGTCACGACAACGAGGCCCTCGGCCTTCAACCCCCTGGCCAACGTCGTCGCCAGGCGGGTCTCGTCCTCGACGAGCAGCACCCTCATGCCGTCACGCTACTTCGTGGCCGGGATGGCCTCCCGGCCGTTGCGGCAGGGCGACGATGAGGGCGGCGATGACGGCCGCGAGCACCAGGGAGGCCAGCGGGCGGCTCCACGCCAGCCCACCGTCCGAAACCGGCTTGTCGATGAAGTCGCCGACGGTGGCCCCGAGCGGTCTGGTCAGGATGAAGGCCACCCAGAACAGCGCGACGCGCGACACCCCGGTCCACAGATACAAGCCGACGACCACCGCCAGCGCCGCCGTGAACACCAAAGCGCCCCGCTCGTAACCGAATCCGCGCGTGTCGGCGAGCCAGTCGCCCAGCGCGGTGCCCAGCGTCTGCGAAAAGGTGATGGTGATCCAGTAGAAGGCCTCGACCCTCGGTGTCGAGACCGTGTCAACCGACACCGAGCCCTGCGACCAGCGCCACACCGCCAGGCTGGCCAGCAAGCAGCCCAACAGCACCAACGAGCCACCCGTGTAACCGATTCCGAGCGACCGGTCGGCGAAATCGGCCAGGGCCGTGCCGAACGTCGTCGAGGCCACGATCGTCGCCCAATACAGCGGCGCGCGAAAGGCTTTGGCGGACACTTGAGCCGCTACCAAGGCCACTAACGCCGCACCGAACACGGCCACTCCGGCCTGATATCCCCAGCCGAGCGTCATCGTGACGGTATCGCCGCCCGTTTCGCCCAACGTGGTCGCCAAGATCTTGATCACCCAGAACCCCAGAGTGACGGCCGGGACCTTGGTCAGCACCGTTCCTGCTTACAACACTGCCGCTGAGAAATCGCTGAGATCAAGGCGAACTGTGGCCTGTCTGATAGGAACTTAGGAAAAGCATTAGTAATCAACGTCTTTCGCCGACGCGGCACCAAGTCGTGCCACCATCAAAGACATGTCCGAAAGTACCGGTCCGGCAGGCCAACTCGGCGCCGGCGCGCGCTGGTCCATCATGATCGTGTCGCTGGGCATCACGGCCAGCTCGTTCCTGTTCATCGGCGGCGTCGCCTTTCTGATCCCGGCATTCGAGGCCCGCCGCGGCATTTCGCTGACGGCGGCCAGCTTGCTGTCGTCGATGCCCAGCTGGGGCATGGTGGTCACGCTGGTCGGCTGGGGTTACGTGCTGGACCGGGTCGGTGAGCGGTTCGTCCTGACGGTCGGCTCGGCGCTCACCGCTGCCGCGGCGTACGGCGCCGCCTCGTCGCACTCGCTGGTGCTGATCGGGGTCTATCTGTTTCTCGGCGGAATGGCCGCCGCCAGTTGCAACAGCGCCGGCGGCCGGCTCGTGTCGGCGTGGTTCCCGCCGGAGCGGCGCGGACTGGCGATGGGAATTCGCCAAACGGCCCAACCATTGGGAATCGCGCTGGGAGCGTTCATGTTACCGGAGCTGTCCGAGCGCGGACCGCGGGCCGGATTGATGTTCCTGGCGGTGCTGTGCGCCGTGGCCGCGGTGGCCGGCGCGCTCGGGATCGTGGACCCACCACGCAAGCCGCGCCACGAGGCCGGCGAACGCGAACTCGCCAGCCCGTACCGGGGGTCGTCGATGCTGTGCCGGATTCACGCGGTGGCCGCGCTGCTGATGGTGCCCCAGACGGTCACCGCCACGTTCATGCTCGTGTGGCTGATGCATCACCACGGTTGGTCGGCGGCGTCCGCCGGTGCGCTGGTGACGATTACCCAACTGCTGGGTGCCGTGGGTCGCATCCTCGTCGGGCGCTGGTCCGATCGCGTCGGCTCGCGTCTGCGACCGGTCCGCGCGATCGCCGTGGCGGCCGCCGCGACGTTGCTGCTGCTCGCCCTTACCGACGGCGGGATTCTCGACGTGCCGCTCATGGTCGCCCTATCGGTGATCGCCGTCCTCGACAATGGGCTGGAAGCCACCGCGATCACCGAACACGCCGGCCCGTTCTGGAGTGGGCGCGCGCTGGGCCTGCAGAACACCGGCCAGCGGCTCACCGCCGCGGCGGGGCCGCCGGTGGTCGGCGCGACGATCATGGCGGCCGGGTATCCGGCGGCATGGGCGCTGTGCGCGCCCACTCCAGAACGGGCCGGCGTGTTCGGTGATCGCGGTGGCTTCCAGCCCATTGTCGAGGACGGCGATCAC
>NZ_LZKC01000482.1:0-7004 GCF_001672685.1 Mycobacterium sp. E2462 | reverse complement strand
TCGCCGCCGTCGTCACGTTCGGTGACGTGGCCGACCGCGCCGGTGGCACGTTGCCCAGCCAGAGCGCGCTGCTGGGTTCGAAGGCCGCGGACTACTGCAACCCCAACGACCCGATCTGCCACGCCGGGCCGGGCAACGAGTGGACCGGGCACACCGAGGGCTACGTGCCCGTCTACACCACCCAGGCCGCGGCGTTCGTCGCCCAAAAGCTGCAGGGCTCGGGGTCATCGGCGCCCGCGTTCGGGCCCCCGTTGGGGCCCGTGCCGCCCGGCTACGGCCCGCAGCCGTCCCCGCTGGGCGGCCAGGTGCCGCCGGGCTCGGGTTCGTCGATCCACGGTGGCCCGGACACGGCGCCGGGGCCCGCGACGGTGTCGCCGCAAGCGCCGCTGGTCTGAATCTTTACTTTTGCCCCACCAGCACGCCCCGTAACATCGTCGTGTGCGTCTGATACCTCTGGCCGTCGCGGGAGTCGCGGCGGCTGCGCTGTGGGTCGCCTCGCCGCACCTGCCGCACGCGTGGGCGTCCTGCCCGGACGTCGAGGTGGTGTTCGCGCGCGGCACCGACGAACCGCCCGGCGTCGGTAAGGTCGGCGGGGCCTTCGTCAGCGCGCTGCGCGCGCAGTCGGGCAAAAACGTCGGCTCGTACGGCGTCAACTATCCGGCCAGCAAGGACTTCCTGGCCGCCACCGACGGCGCCAACGACGCCAGCGGGCACATCCAGCAGATGGCCGGCAACTGCCCCGACACCAAGCTGGTGCTCGGCGGGTACTCGCAGGGGGCGGCGGTCGTCGACATCGTCACCGCCGCGCCGCTTCCCGGCCTGGGCTTTCACCAGCCGCTGCCGGCCGACGCCGCCGACCACGTCGCCGCGGTGGCGTTGTTCGGCAACCCGTCCGGCCGGGCCGGCGGGCTGATGAGCGCGCTGTCGCCGGGATTCGGCGACAAGACCATCGATCTGTGCAACCCCGGCGATCCGATCTGCTCCAACGGCGATCAGTGGCAGGCCCACCTCGGCTACGTGCCGGGGCTGACCACGCAGGCCGCGAAATTCGTTGCGGGCAAGGTCTGACGCCCCGACCGCGTTCAGCGGGTCCGGATGTCGCGGGTGATCAGATTGCGCGCGGCCAGCTGACCCTCGGGCGGGTAGTCGACGCGGACCAGGGTCAGCCCGTGCGCGGGGGCCGCCGCGAAGTCGCTGGAACGCGTTGCGGCGGAGAGCAATTCGCGACACCACGACGCGGGGCGCCGGTGCTCACCGACGGCCAGCAGCGCGCCCACCAGTGAGCGCACCATCGACCAGCAGAACGCGTCGGCGCTGACGTGCGCGGTGATCAGGTCGCCGTCCCGGACCCAGTCGAACCGCTGCAGATCGCGAATGGTGGTGGCGTTCTCGCGGTGCCGGCAGAAGGCGGCGAAGTCGTGCAGCCCCAACAGGTTTCGTGACGCCGCGGCCATCGCGTCGACGTCGAGGTCGCGCGGCCAGGCCGTGATGTAGCGGGCCTGCAGCGGCTGCACGCCGTACGGCGCCGTCGACAGCCGGTACTCGTAGTGCCTGCGAAGCGCCGAGAACCGCGCGTCGAAACCCGCGGGCGCGCGGCTGATGTCGAGGATGCGGACGTCGGTCGGCAGGAACCGGCCGAGCCGACGCAGCAGCGGCAGGAACTCGGGCTCGCCCACCCGCGGCGCGCGCGGGTAGGCGTTGGGCAGGGCCTCGACCGGCACGTCGACGTGGGCCACCTGCCCGGTGGCGTGCACCCCGGCGTCGGTGCGCCCGGCGGCGCGCAACCGCACCGGAATCCGGAAGACGGTGGTCAGCGCCTCATCGAGGACACCGGCCACCGTACGCTGGCCCGACTGAGCCGCCCAACCCGCGAAACCGGTGCCGTCGTAGGCGATCCCGAGCCGCAGGCGGACGTCGTCGCTAACTCTCGTCGGCCTGGTCGTCGGCCTCGGCCTCGGCTTCGGCCCGCGCGGCGACAGCCTTCTCGGCCGTCTCTTCGGCCTGGGCCTGCGCCTCGGTCGGCGCGGCATCGGCCGTGGTCTCTTCGGCCCCGGCGGCCGCCTCGTCGGCGGTCGGGCCCACGGTTTCGCCCGGCTCGACCGCCGCCTGCGGCGCCGCCGCGGCCGCCACCGGGGCGTCGCCGCCCTCGGAGGGCTTCTTCGACGACTTCACCCGCCGGGCGCGGTCCGCCTCGGAGGTCACCGTCTTCTCCCGCACCAGCTCGATGACCGCCATCGGGGCGTTGTCACCCTTGCGGGGCTCGACCTTGATGATGCGGGTGTAGCCACCCTCCCGGTCGGCGAAGAAGGGCCCGATCTCGGCGAACAGGGCGTGCACCACGTCCTTGTCGCGGATCTTCTTCATCACCTCTCGGCGGTTGTGCAGCGCACCCTTTTTCGCATGCGTGATCAGCTTCTCCGCATACGGC
Organism: Mycobacterium sp. E2462; assembly: GCF_001672685.1. Taxonomy (NCBI): domain Bacteria; kingdom Bacillati; phylum Actinomycetota; class Actinomycetes; order Mycobacteriales; family Mycobacteriaceae; genus Mycobacterium; species Mycobacterium sp. E2462. Next base: position 4,576 of record NZ_LZKC01000482.1, on the reverse strand, counting down.
CGCAGCGCACGGGCCTTCGGTTCGGTCGTCTTGATGCGGCCGTGCTCGAACAGCGACGTGGCCAGGTTGGCCAGCAGGGCCTTCTGGTGGGCAGACGACCCGCCGAGGCGGGGGCCCTTGGTGGGCTTGGGCATTGCGCTATCTCCTTGTGGGGCCGGCCCCCGTATCAGGTAGGGCCGGGACGGACTTCTTCTTCGAAGCTGCCCGGTTCCTCAGCGGCCTGGTGGCCGCCGAGGAACCGGACGGCCGTTACAGCTGTTCGGTTTCGGCGTAGTCCTGGTCGTCGTAGGCGCCCTCGGTCGACCAGGTGCCGGTCGCGACGTCGTAGCCCGCGACCTGCGACGGGTCGAAGCTCGCCGGGCTGTCCTTGAGCGACAGGCCCAGCTGGTGCAGCTTGACCTTGACCTCGTCGATGGACTTCTGACCGAAGTTGCGGATGTCCAGCAGGTCGGACTCGGTGCGGCTCACCAGCTCGCCGACGGTGTGCACGCCCTCGCGCTTGAGGCAGTTGTAGGACCGCACGGTCAGGTCGAGGTCGTCGATCGGCAACGCGAACGACGCGATGTGGTCGGCCTCGGCCGGCGACGGCCCGATCTCGATGCCCTCGGCCTCGACGTTGAGTTCCCTTGCCAGGCCGAACAATTCGACCAGCGTCTTACCCGCCGACGCGAGCGCGTCGCGCGGGGTGATGGAGCTCTTGGTCTCGACATCGAGCACCAGCTTGTCGAAGTCGGTGCGCTGCTCGACGCGGGTGGCTTCCACCTTGTAGGTCACCTTGAGCACCGGCGAGTAGATGGAGTCGACCGGGATGCGGCCGATCTCGGCACCGGACGCCCGGTTCTGCACGGCCGGCACGTAGCCACGGCCGCGCTCGACGACCAGCTCGACCTCCAGCTTGCCCTTGTCGTTGAGCGTCGCGATGTGCATCTCGGGGTTGTGCACCGTGACGCCCGCGGGCGGCACGATGTCACCGGCGGTGACCGCACCCGGGCCCTGCTTGCGCAGGTACATGGTGACCGGCTCGTCCTCCTCGGAGGACACCACCAGGCTCTTGAGGTTCAGGATGATCGCGGTGACGTCTTCCTTGACGCCCTGCACGGTGGTGAACTCGTGCAGCACCCCGTCGATGCGGATGCTGGTGACGGCCGCGCCGGGGATCGACGACAGCAGCGTGCGCCGCAGCGAGTTGCCCAGCGTGTAGCCGAATCCGGGCTCCAGCGGCTCGATGACGAACTGAGAGCGGCTGTCGGTCAACACTTCTTCCGACAGTGTGGGTCGCTGAGAAATCAGCATGGTGTTCTTCTATCTCCTTCTCGGCACCCGCTATTTGATGCCGTTTCACTCATTCGCGCCGACCCGCTGCGCCCGGCTTCGCCGCGCTTGCGATCGCCGCAACCCGCGCCGGGTTCAGCGCGGGGGGTCTTACTTCGAGTAGAACTCGACGATCAGCTGCTCGGTGAGCGGCACGTCGATCTGCGCGCGCTCGGGCAGCTGGTGGATCAGGATCCGCTGGCGCTCCCCCACGACCTGCAGCCAGCTCGGGATGGGACGGTCGCCCGCGGTCTCCCGCGCGATCTGGAACGGCACGGTGTTCAGCGAGCCCTCGCGCACGTCGATGATGTCGTACTGCGACACCCGGTAGCTCGGGACGTTGACGTGCACGCCGTTGACGCTGAAGTGACCGTGGCTGACCAGCTGGCGGGCCATCCGGCGGGTGCGGGCGAGGCCCGCCCGGTACACGACGTTGTCCAGCCGGCTCTCCAGGATCTGCAGGAGGTTCTCGCCGGTCTTGCCGGAGTGGCGCACGGCCTCTTCGTAGTAGCGGCGGAACTGCTTTTCCATGACGCCGTAGGTGAAGCGGGCCTTCTGCTTCTCCTGCAGCTGCAGCAGGTATTCGCTCTCCTTGATCCGCGCGCGGCCGTGCTGGCCGGGCGGGTAGGGACGCTTCTCGAAGGCCTGGTCACCACCGACGAGGTCGGTGCGCAGCCGGCGCGACTTGCGGGTGATGGGTCCGGTGTAACGAGCCATGATCTATTTCCCTAGACCCTTCTCCGCTTGGGCGGACGGCAGCCGTTGTGCGGCTGGGGGGTGACATCGGAGATGGCGCCGACCTCGAGGCCGGCGGCCTGCAGCGACCGGATCGCGGTCTCGCGGCCCGAGCCCGGGCCCTTGACGAACACGTCGACCTTCTTGACGCCGTGCTCTTGGGCCTTGCGGGCGGCGTTCTCCGCGGCCAGCTGGGCGGCGAACGGGGTCGACTTGCGCGAGCCCTTGAAGCCGACGTGGCCCGACGACGCCCAGGCGATGACGTTGCCCTGCGGGTCGGTGATGGTCACGATCGTGTTGTTGAACGTGCTCTTGATGTGCGCGGCGCCGTGCGGGATGTTCTTCTTTTCCCGGCGACGAGTCTTCTGTCCCTTCTTGGGGCCCGACGCGGCTGCCTTCTTGGCTGGGGGCATGGGGGGTTACCTGGCCTTCTTCTTGCCGGCGATGGTGCGCTTGGGGCCCTTACGGGTCCGCGCGTTGGTCTTGGTTCGCTGGCCGCGCACCGGCAGGCCGCGGCGGTGCCGCAGGCCCTGGTAGCAGCCGATCTCGATCTTGCGCCGGATGTCGGCCTGCACCTCGCGGCGCAGGTCACCCTCCACCTTGATGTTGGCTTCGATGTAGTCGCGCAGTTGGGTCAGCTGGTCATCGGTGAGGTCCCTGGTCCGCAGGTCCCGGTCGATGCCGGTGGCCGCGAGGATCTCGTTCGACCGCGTGCGGCCGACACCGAAAATGTAGGTCAGGGCGATCTCCATCCGCTTATCGCGCGGCAGATCGACGCCGACTAGTCGTGCCATAGGTGGCGTTTCCTCTTTTTCTCGGCGGAGGTCTTTTCCCAGCCCGTTCCCGAAGTTTCGGGGCCCGGCCTCCGTCCGGGCGTGGCTAAGCGACGTATTCGCTCAGTGGTGCTGGGAGGTCTGCATTCAGTTGTGCTCGCGCGATGGATCGTGGCGACCCGCTGCGCCCGGCTACGCCGCGCTGGCGATCGCCTCGATGGATCGTGGCGACCCGCTGCGCCCGGCTACGCCGCGCTGGCGATCGCCACTAGCCCTGGCGCTGCTTGTGGCGCGGATCAGAGCAGATCACCATGACCCGCCCATGCCGACGGATCACCCTGCACTTGTCACAGATTGGCTTGACGCTGGGGTTCACCTTCACGGCTGTTCGATCCTGTTCTTGTCTGTCGGTTTGTCGGGGCTCTGCGCTGGCTTACTTGTAGCGGTACACGATGCGGCCGCGGGACAGGTCGTAGGGAGAAAGCTCCACCACCACCCGGTCCTCGGGCAGGATGCGGATGTAGTGCTGCCGCATCTTGCCGCTGATGTGGGCGAGCACCTTGTGGCCGTTCTCCAGCTCAATGCGGAACATCGCATTGGGCAGGGGCTCGACCACGCGGCCCTCGACCTCGATGGCGCCGTCCTTCTTGGCCATAACTTCTTCAGCGTCCTCGTCTTTTAGGTGTCTTCTGGTGTTTCGTCTCGTTCACGGCTGCGGCCTTGCGCGGCGCAACACGCAGCACCGACTTAAAACGTGAGCCGGTGACAGGAAATTCCTCGGGACTTGGCACACCAAAAAGCCGGCGCGGATGCCGCACCGTTGTTCCACAATACCTGGTTGTCCGTGCTGGCCAAAATCGCTGCGGGATGACTCCGAGCCTACCCGCCGAACCTCCCGCACCGCCGCTGACAAGCGCATACTTAACGCCGATGACCACGCCCACCTCCCCAGCAACCGCCGGCTCACCCATCGCCCAGCGCAAGCCCGTGATGCTCACCGTCGACGACGATCCGTCGGTGTCGCGGGCCGTCGCGCGAGACCTGCGCCGCCACTACGGCGAGAACCACCGAATCGTGCGCGCCGAGTCGGGCCCCGACGCCCTGGGCACCCTCAAGGAGCTCAAGCTGCGCGGCGAGACGGTCGCGATGCTGATCGCCGACTACCGGATGCCGCAGATGAGCGGCATCGAGTTTCTCGAGCAGGCCATGGACCTGTACCCGGCCGCGCGGCGGGTGCTGCTCACCGCCTACGCCGACACGCATGCGGCCATCGACGCGATCAACGTCGTCGACCTGGACCACTACCTGCTCAAGCCGTGGGACCCGCCGGAGGAGAAGTTCTACCCCGTCATCGACGCGCTGCTCGACGCGTGGCGGGCGGCGCCCGAGCACCCCATCCCGCACACCAAGGTGATCGGCCACCGCTGGTCGGCGCGGTCGTGGCAGGTGCGCGACTTCCTGGCCCGCAACGGCCTCTACTACACCTGGTTCATGGCCGACGAGCCGGCCGGCGAGCGGCTGCTCAGCGCGGCCGGGGAGGACGGGCGGCGGCTGCCGGTCGTCATCACCGAGCGCGGCAAACCCCTGATCGAGCCGAGTGACGCCGAGCTCGCCGACACCCTGGGCCTGACCACCACGCCATCGCAGGAGTTCTACGACCTGATCGTCATCGGCGGCGGGCCGGCCGGCCTGGCCGCCCGTCGCGGTGCGCTCGATGAGCACGGTGCGCAGCCCCTCGGACGCGCCGTACACCGCGG
>NZ_LZKC01000481.1:0-511 GCF_001672685.1 Mycobacterium sp. E2462 | reverse complement strand
GTCGGTGATCTCGCAGATCTTCTGCAGGGTCTGGTCGTCCACGGGCACCGGGATGGTGGCCCCCTCGTAGTCGACGGTGCCGTAGGGCGTGCCGAACGAGATCGTGGAGATCTGCACGCCCTCGGACTTCGCGGCGCGGGCCGCGGTGAAGGCGCCCTGCGGGGCGTTGGGGTCCAGCGGCACGTTCTCGGCGCCGTCGGATTCCAGCACGATCCGCGCCGGCGGCGGACCGTCCCCGCCCCCCATCACCGAGCCGACGGTCGCGATGGCCTGCAGCGCGGTGAACAGGCCCTCGCCCGTCGCGGTCTTGGGCGCCGCCTGCAGGCTGTCGATGCCCGCCTTGACGGCCTCCCGATTGGTGGTCGGGGGCACCAACAGCGTGGCGTTGGCCGCGAACTCGACCAGGCCGAGGTTGATCGCGGGCGTCAGCTGCTCGGCGAACTGGGTGGCCGCTTCCTCGGCGGCCTTGAGCCGGTTGGGCGGCACGTCGGTCGCCCGCATGGATTGCGAC
>NZ_LZKC01000480.1:0-4948 GCF_001672685.1 Mycobacterium sp. E2462 | reverse complement strand
ATTCCAGCGAGCAGCCCGCCGACGGCTGCGCGTCGACCCCACCGACGCCGCCGCCCTGGCCGCGGTGCCGCTGGAGGCGCTCGACGACCTGTCCCGGTCGCTGGTCGTCGACGTCGACAACGCCGTGCGCACCAGCGCCAACGAGCTGGACTTGGCCGTCGAGGAATTCGGCGACGAGCGGACCCGGCCGTTCACCCAGGCGGTGAGCAACGCCAAAGCCGCGCTGTCGCAGGCGTTCAGCGTGCGCCAAGAGCTCGATGACGGCGTCCCCGAGACCCCGGAGCGGCGCCGCGACCTGCTGACCCAGGTCGTCGTCGCCGCCGCGCGCGCTGACCGCGAGCTGGAGTCGCAGACCGAGGCGTTCGAGCAGCTGCGCGACCTGGTGATCAACGCCCCGTCCCGGCTGGACGCGCTGACCCAACGGTATGTCGAGCTCACCACCCGCATCGCGCCGGCGGAGCGGCGGCTCGCCGAGCTGCACAACGAATTCCACGCCAGCGCGCTGACGTCCGTCGCGGGTAACGTCACGGCCGCGAACGAGCGGCTGACCTTCGCCGACCGCAACATCGGCACCGCGCGCGAACTCGCCGCGCACGCCGTCAGCGGGCAGCAGGCCGGCCTGGTGGATGCGGTCCGCGCCGCCGAGGCGGCGTTGGGTCAGGCGGGCGCCCTGCTCGACGCGATCGACCACGCGGCCGGGGACATCCAGCACGCCGTCGACCGGTTGCCGTCGGCCATGGCCGACATCGGCAACGACATCCAGCGCGCCGACGAGCTGTTGCGGCGCACGGGCGCCGACGCCGCGCACCGCGACGACCTCACCGCGGCCCGCGAAGCGGCAGCCAGCGCCGTCGAGGGCGCGCGGGCGGGCGCCGCCGACGATCCGCTGGCGGCCTTCGCCCGGCTGACCAAGGCCGACTCCGACCTGAACGGGATGCTGGCCACGCTGGCCCAGGAGCAGGCCACCGCCGAACAGCTCACCCGGTCGCTGGAGCAGGCGCTGTTCACCGCGCAGACCCGGGTGCGCGCGGTCTCCGACTACATCGACACCCGCCGCGGCAGCGTCGGCCCGGAGGCCCGCACCCGGCTCGCGGAGGCCCAACGCCATCTCGACGCCGCGCAGGGCAAACGCGCAACCGACCCCACCGAGGCGATCGCCCACGCCAACGCCGCGTCGACGCTAGCCGCGCGGGCCCAGGCGCTGGCCAACGAGGACGTGCAAACCGCGCAGCGCGTCTACACCCGCCGCGGCGGGAGCGACCTGAGCGCCATGCTCGGCGGGATCATCATCGGCGACACGCTGAGCGCCGGGATGCGGGGCGGCTTCGGCGGGTGGAGCCCGACGTCGTTCGGCGGTGCGCCCACGTCTTCCGGCGGGGGATTCATGGGCGGCGGCGGCCGGTTCTGACCGGCCCGGCTCCTAGCCGGCAGCGGGCGAGTGCGGCACCACGCGGCCGGTGCGCGGCATCTCGAAGCGTGGTTCGGCGTCTCCGGCCGCCCAGCCCTTCCAGTCCTCGGTCACCATGGCGGGGCGGGGCCGGTCGGTCGTGTCGGCGTCGGCGGTCACGTCGGACTTCGGCGCCCAGTGGTCGTAGTCGTCGGGCGGCACGGCCACGCCCCAGACCAGCGGGACGGACAGGCCGCCGAGCATGCCGGAGTCGCCGCGAACCGCCTCGACGGAGTCGTCCGGCAATGGTGAACCTAGAGGCAATAGCACCCCTGCCCCCTTCAACAGCAGACTTCCGGTGCGTTCGGACGCTGTGGCGAACTTAACAACACCTAACGGGTCACATAGTAAATCAATCGGAGAGCAATGGCCGCAAAACCTCGAATTTGTTTTACGTTCTCAGGCACAACGGGCGCTCGCGCAGCGGGGCTCGAGCCCGACGCAACGACGACAGCCGGGGGTGAGCGGACGGGCCGAGCCCGACGTGTTGCCCCGAAATCGTTGCCCGACAATCGTTTCCGATACGTCGGGCAGCGGCGCGGCGTTAGGACCGCAGCCCCGCCGCCGCACCCCGGGAGGCGGCGCGCGTTTGCACAACGTGCGACAGAACAATTCCCGCCTGGGAACCGAAACATTGGCCGCCCGACGAATCACGAACCGCTAAATGCGTGCTAGCCGCGTTTCGATCGCGGCACCACGCGTGGGCGCTGCTGGACCACGTGCCGACCTCCGGGACCGCGGCCGACCACCTCGCGGTCCTCGCCCTCCGGCGCGCCCCGCCGGCTCATCGGCATCGCCGTCACGGGGGTCCCGCCGGCCGCACCCACCGCGCCGGCCGCCCCGGCCGCGGTCGGCGAGACAGCCACCCCCGCGATCGCCGGGGTGGGAAGGTAGGCCGGCATCGCCCCGGGCCACGCGGGGGGCACCGCGATCGGGCCGACGAATCGGGCGGTGCCGATGCCCGCCGACGCCGCGCCCAGGGCGCTCAGTCCCCCGCCGCCGCCGGCCGCGATCGGCTGCAGCGCGTAGACGGCGCTACCCGCGGCCAGCGGGGCCTCGACCGCGGAGGCCGCGCTGGTCGCGGCGGTCGCACCGGCCAGCGTCGGCGCCCCTTGGGCCGATCCCTGCGCCGCCGCCACCATCGGCGACATCAGCGCGGTCGCCGGCAGCAGCCCGACCTGCGCCACCGACGTCAGCGTCGACACCGGCGCCGAGGCCGTCGACATCAGCGACGTGACCGTCGAGATCGCGGGCGAGAGCGCCATGAACACCGACTGCAGCTGCGGGAAGAGCGAGACACCCGCCGACGACAGCGCCCCGGCGAACTGCGACACCAGTTCGGCCAGCGGCGTGGTGACCAAGCCGGCGAGGCCGGCCAGGCCAACCGGCGCCGCGGTGAAGGCCGGCAACGTGGCGGCCACGGACGTGGCCCCTGCCTGGTAGCCGAGCATCGCCGCCACGTCCTGGGCCCACATCTCGCCGTACTCGAGCTCGGTCATCGCGATCGCCGTGGAGTTCTGACCCAGGAAGTTGGTCGCGATCAAGACCATGAGCCGGATCCGGTTCTCGATGACCTGCGGGGTGGGCACCGTCGCCGCGAATGCCGCCTCGAATTCGCTGGCCGCCCAGTTGGCCTGCGTGGACGCGGCCGCCGCCTGGGCCGCGGCCACGTTGAGCCATTCCACGTAGCGTTCCGCCGCCGCCACCATGGCCGCCGACGACGGGCCCGACCAGGCGCCGGCGACCAACTGCGTGATCACGGCCTGAAACGACGCGGCCGCGTCCGCCAGTTCGGCGGCCAGCATGTCCCACGCCGAGGCGGCGGTGAATAACGGGCCCGATCCCGCGCCGCCGTACATCAACGCCGAGTTGATCTCCGGGGGAAAGAACGCAAAAGCAGGAATCATCACAACCCAACCGACCGAAACGGCACGTTCTGCACAGCCCGACACCCACCCGCGGCGAGTAAGTACCCAAAACCGGATCTTAAGGCATGCTCGGCGGTTACGGCCGGTTCTTTATTCAACCCTTAATTGGGGGCTTCGGCGCTCGGTGGGGCCGGGGATTAGCAGCCCTTGAGGCGGGTCGCCAAGTAATCGGTCACGGCGTCGATGCCGACCCGTTCCTGCGTCATGTCGTCGCGGCGGCGCACCGTCACCGCGTGGTCGTCGAGGGAGTCGAAATCGACGGTCACGCAGTACGGCGTCCCGACCTCGTCCTGGCGGCGGTACCGGCGCCCGATCGCGCCGGCGTCGTCGAAATCGATGTTCCAGTACTGGCGCAACTCCGCGGCGAGGTCGCGCGCCTTGGGGCTCAGGTCGGCGTGCCGCGACAGCGGCAGCACCGCCGCCTTGGTGGGCGCCAACCGCGGGTCCAGGCGCAGCACCGTGCGTTTCTCCAGCACCCCTTTGGCATTGGGGGCCTCGTCCTCGACGTAGGCGTCGATGAGGAACGCCATGAACGACCGCGTCAGCCCGGCCGCCGGCTCGATCACGTACGGGACGTAGCGGGTGTCACTGACCTGGTCGTAGTACGACAGGTCGACACCGGAATGCTTTGCGTGCGTTGACAAGTCGAAATCGGTGCGGTTCGCGATGCCTTCCAGTTCGCCCCACGGGTTGCCGGCGAAGCCGAATTTGTACTCGATGTCCACGGTCCGGTCGGAGTAGTGCGAGAGCTTGTCGGCGGGGTGCTCGAACAACCGCATGTTCTGCGGATCGATACCCAGGTCGACATACCATTGGTGGCGGGTGTCGATCCAATACTGGTGCCATTCCTTGGCGGTCGACGGCTCGACGAAAAACTCCATTTCCATTTGCTCGAACTCGCGGGTCCGGAAAATGAAGTTGCCGGGCGTGATCTCGTTGCGGAAGCTCTTGCCGATCTGACCAATCCCGAACGGCGGTTTGCGGCGCGAGGTGGTCACCACGTTGGCGAAGTTGACGAAGATGCCCTGGGCGGTTTCCGGGCGCAGATAGTGCAGCCCCTCCTCGGTCTCGATGGGCCCGAGGTAGGTCTTGAGCATCATGTTGAATTCGCGCGGTTCGGTCCACTGGCCGGGGTCGCCGGTGTCCGGGTCGCGGATGTCGGCAAGGCCGTTGGGCGGTGGGTGCCCATGCTTGGCCTCGTAGGCCTCGATGAGGTGGTCGGCCCGGTAGCGCTTGTGCGTGATCAGCGACTCGACCAGCGGATCGTTGAACACCTCGACGTGCCCGGAGGCGACCCACACCTGGCGCGGCAGGATGATCGAGGAGTCGAGGCCGACGACGTCGTCGCGGCCGGTCACCACCGCGCGCCACCACTGCCGCTTGATGTTCTCCTTGAGCTCGACGCCGAGCGGGCCGTAGTCCCACGCCGACCTCGTGCCACCGTAGATCTCCCCGGAGGGATAGACGAAGCCACGCCGTTTGGCCAGGTTCACTACGGTGTCGATGACGGACGCCACGGGGCGCTCCACTCCCTTTCTCAGCTCGGACAAGCGGGCGCGACGGGTGGCCGCGG
>NZ_LZKC01000479.1:0-2322 GCF_001672685.1 Mycobacterium sp. E2462 | reverse complement strand
GCGCCCGCCGCGCACGGGTGACGGGCCGCTTTCTCACGGGTCTCAGAAAAGTAGGGCATGGGCGAAGTGCCCGCCTCACAGCGACAAACGCGCCCGACGGGAGCTAGGTGTAGCGCGGTGGCAGGGAAGCGCCCGGGCGACAAACGCGCCCGACGCAACCACGCGAGCGCGGAGGCACGCCGCCACACTGCCGTTGTCGCTACGAGGCGGGCACTTCGCCCACGCCTTCCGCTCCGGCGTGAGCGGCGGACAGTTCTTCAGGTTCGCTTCAGCCTCACTTCCTACCGTCGCGGCATCGCCATGAGATGGCTGCGGGGGAAACCGGGCGCCCGGGCATCGCGTCCCCACCCAGCCGCGGGGATGCACCGGCTTGCCGCCGCATCTCTCGCGGTCGATGGGCGCCAACCGAGAGGAGATGGATCGAATGAAGATGAAGCGCTTGATCGCCGGGGCGCTGCTCGCCGGCAGCGTCGGGGCGGCGGGATGGAGCGCCGCGGTTGCCAGCGCGGATCCGCCGCCACCGCCACCGCCACCCGGCCAGCCGGGACCGCACCCCGGCGGACCGTTCGGTCCGGGCGGACCATTCGGGCCGCCACCGCCACCGGGGCCGGGCGACCCGTTCCGTCCGCCGCCGCCGCCCGGCTTCTGATCTCGATCCGCCGAGCGGTGCCTTCCGTTCGAAGGTCACCGCTCGGCGGCGTTCGTCACCGGTTCAGCGGCAGGCGCAGCCGGAACACGGCTCCCCCGCGATCCGCCAGACATTCCAACTCGCCGCCGTGCGCCCGGGCCAGCGCCCTCGCGATCGGCAGCCCCAGCCCGGCGCCGCCGTGGTCGCGAGCGCGCCCGGCATCGAGACGGACCAGGCGTTCGAAGATCTTGTCGCGCTGGTCGTCGGGGATGCCGGGGCCGCTGTCGGTGACGGTCACCTCGGCGGCGCCGTCGCGCACGCTCAGGTCGACGACGATGGCGCCGCCGGGCGGCGTGTGGCGGCGGGCGTTGTCGAGCAGATTCGACAGGATCTGAGCGAGCCGGGTCGGGTCCGCGTTGACCATCAGCGTGTCGAGACCCGTGCGGCTGACCGACAATTGCGGCGCCAGCATGGCGGCCCGGTCGGCTTCGGCGGTCACGACGGCCGCGAGGTCGACCTCGCGCCGGTCCAGGGGCAGACCCGCGTCGATGCGGCTGAGGTCCAGCATGTCGTTGACGAGCCGGCCGGCCCGTCGGGCGTCGGACAGCAGTAGCGTCGCCCGCCGATACTGCGCCTGGGCCGCCTCGTCGCCGTCGCGCTGCGAGGCGCTGTTGGCGACTTGCTCGGCGGCGACCTGCATGCCCGCGATCGGGGTGCGCAACTCGTGCGCCGCGTCGACCAGGAAACGCCGGATCGCCGTCTCGGCGCGCCGGGCGGCGTCGGCGGCCCGCTGAGCCCGGCCCTCCGAGGCCTCCAACGCGTCCAGCATCCCATCGAACGCGGTTGCGGCGCGGCCTAATTCGGTGTCCGCACGGTCGGGATGCAGCCGCCGACCCCGGTCGCCGGTCCGGATGTCGTTGGCGAGCGCCGTCAACCGGTCCAACGGCCGCAGCGCGGCCCGGCTGACCACGACCAGCAGCAGGGCGGCGAGCAGCAGAGTCACGACGCCCGCTCCGATCATCAGCAGGCGCAGCTGGTGGGTGACCTGCGTCGTCTGGGTGGTGTCGGCGACCAAGATGAGGCGGGCGCCGTCCGGGAGCGGATGCACCACCGCCGTGGCGGTGGCCCCGGCGGGCTGGGGCGGCGGAGGCGGGGGTGGCGGCCAGGGCGGCATGCCTAGCGGCGGGTACGGCGGCCCGGGCGCGTATGGCGGCGGGCCCGGCGCATACGGCGGCGGCCACGCAGGCGGCGGCGGAAACGGCGGTGGGACCACCGATCCGGCCGCGGTGTCGGGGCTGATGCTGCGATCGCCGTAGGCGGTGCCGTCGGCGGTGACGACGAGGGCGCGCACCCCGCCGCCGTTCAGTTCGGCGGCGATGAGGTCGTTGGAGGTGTGCACGGAGACCAGGGCGTCCGCGCGCGACGTCGCCGCGAGCAGCCGGTCGTGCAGATTCCGGCGGGCCAGGATGCCCAGGCTCACGTCGACCGTCGCGCCGAGCACCACCAGCAACACGGCCAGCAGCGCGACGACCAGCAGCGTCACCCGCCGTTGCAGCGACGGCGTCGGGGTCGACAAGCCCACCGTCATGAGCGTTGCGGCGCGAGCCGGTAACCGATGCCGCGGACGGTGTGCAGGATCCGCGGGCCGTGCGCCTCGAGCTTGCGGCGCAGTCCGCTGACGTGCACCTGCACCA
>NZ_LZKC01000478.1:0-32747 GCF_001672685.1 Mycobacterium sp. E2462 | reverse complement strand
CGATGGTGGCGGCGTTGTCCGACGCGCTCGGCCGCTGGGCCGGTGACGACGCCGTCAGCGCGGTCGTGCTGTCCGGCGCGGGGGAACGCGGCCTGTGCGCCGGCGGTGACGTCGTGGCGATCTACCACAGCGCGCGCGGTGACGGGACCGAGGCGCGGCGGTTCTGGCGCGACGAGTACCTGCTCAACGCATTGATCGCCGACTTCACCAAGCCCTACGTGGCGCTGATGGACGGCATCGTCATGGGCGGCGGGGTCGGTGTCAGTGCGCACGCCAACACCCGCGTGGTCACCGAGAGCTCCAAGATCGGGATGCCCGAGGTCGGCATCGGGTTCATCCCCGACGTCGGCGGGATCTACCTGCTGTCCCGCGCTCCGGGCGGGCTCGGGCTGCACGCCGCGCTCACCGGCGCTCCGTTCACCGGCGCGGACGCGATCGCCCTGGGTTTCGCCGACCACTTCGTGCCGCACGACGACCTCGGCGCGTTCAGCCGGGCGATCGTCGCCGACGGCGTCGACGCCGCGCTGGCCGCCCACGCGATCGAGCCGCCGGCCAGCGAGCTTGCGGCGCAACGAGATTGGATCGACGAGTGCTATGTGGGCAACAGCGTCGCCGACATCGTGGCGAAACTGGCGGCACACCCGGCCGAGGAAGCGCAGAAGGCGGCCAAGCTGATCGGGACCCGCTCCCCCATCGCGTTGTCGGTGACCTTCGCGGCCGTGCGCCGCGCGGCCGAGCTGAGCACCGTCAAAGACGTTCTGGTGCAGGATTATCGGGTGTCGTCGGCGTCGCTGCGTTCGCACGACCTGGTGGAGGGCATCCGGGCGCAGCTGATCGACAAGGATCGCAATCCGCAGTGGTCGCCGGCCACCCTCGCCTCCGTCACCGCGGCGGACGTCGAGGCGTACTTCGCCCCCGTCGACGACGACTTGAGCTTCTAGAAAGGCGGCTTTCGTGACGGACACCAATTACGAGACCATCCTCGTCGAGCGCGAGGAGCGGGTCGGCATCATCACGCTGAACCGGCCCAAGGCCCTCAACGCGCTCAACACCCAGGTGATGCACGAAGTCACCTCCGCCGCAGCCGATTTCGACGACGACCCCGGCATCGGCGCGATCATCATCACCGGGTCGGCCAGGGCGTTCGCGGCGGGCGCCGACATCAAGGAGATGTCGGCGTTGACGTTCGCCGACGCGTTCGGCGCCGACTTCTTCGCCCCGTGGGGCAGGCTCGCCGCGGTGCGCACCCCGACGATCGCGGCGGTGGCCGGGCACGCGCTGGGCGGCGGCTGCGAGCTGGCCATGATGTGCGACCTGCTGATCGCCGCGGACACCGCCAAATTCGGGCAACCGGAGATCAAGCTCGGCGTGCTGCCCGGCATGGGCGGCTCACAGCGGCTGACCCGGGCCATCGGCAAGGCCAAAGCCATGGACCTCATCCTCACCGGACGCACCATCGACGCCGCGGAAGCCGAACGCAGCGGCCTGGTTTCGCGCGTCGTCCCGGCCGACGACCTGCTGACCGAGGCCAAGGCCGTCGCCACCACCATCTCGCAGATGTCGCGGTCGGCGTCCCGGATGGCCAAGGAGGCCGTCAACCGCGCGTTCGAGTCCACCCTCAGCGAGGGCCTGCTGTATGAGCGCCGGCTGTTCCACTCGGCGTTCGCCACCGAGGACCAATCCGAGGGCATGGCGGCCTTCGTCGAGAAGCGCCCGCCCAACTTCACGCACCGCTAGGACGGCCGCGATGAGCGAACCGGGCGCCGCCGTGGACACCGACGCCGGCGCCGACCAGCGGCCCGGTGACCCGCGGCCCTCGACGCCGGCCGCGCGCTCGGCGCCCACGCTGCCCTGGACCGACAGGCCCTGGTGGGTACGGCATTACACCTTCACCGGCACCCTGGTTGGCCTGGTCTTCGTGTGGCTGTCGCTGACGCCGTCGCTGTTGCCGCGCGGCGCCCTGTTCCAGGGACTGGTCAGCGGCATCTCCGGGGCCATCGGCTACGGGCTGGGCGTGTTCGCCGTCTGGCTGGTCCGCTACATGGCCGGCTGGAAATCCAGCCCGCCGCCGCCGCGGTGGGCCTGGCTCGTGCTGGTCCCGGTCGGCGCGGTCGGCATGGTGCTGATGGCGATCTGGTTTCACATCTGGCAAGACGACGTCCGCGACCTGATGGGCGTCGAGCACCTCAAGTGGTACGACTACCCGCTGGCCGGGGTGCTGTCGCTGCTGGTGCTGTTCGCACTCGTCGAGTTGGGCCAGTTCACCCGCTGGCTGGTGAGTTTCCTTGTCGGACAGTTGGATCGGGTCGCACCGTTTCGGTTGTCGGCGACCATCGTGGTGATCCTCCTGGTGACGCTGACCGTGACCGTGCTCAACGGTGTGGTGCTCAAGTTCGCCATGCGCACCCTGAACAACACCTTCGCCTCGGCCAACGAGGAGATGAGCCCGGATACCGCGGCACCGAAGACGCCGCTGCGGTCGGGCGGCCCGCAGTCGTTGGTGTCGTGGGAATCGCTGGGCCGCGAGGGCCGCGTCTTCGTCGGCGGCGGCCCCAGCGTCGCGCAGCTAACCGCCTTCAACGGGGCGCCGGCGGTCGAACCCGTCCGGGCCTACGCCGGGCTGAACTCCGCCGACGGGCTCACCGCGACCGCCGAACTCGCGGCGCGGGAGTTGCAGCGCGAGGGCGGGTTACAGCGCGCCGTCGTCGCGGTGGGCACGACCACCGGCACCGGTTGGATCAACGAGGCCGAGGCCGAGGCGCTGGAGTACATGTACAACGGCAACACCGCGATCGTCAGCATGCAGTATTCGTTCCTGCCCAGCTGGCTGTCGTTCCTGGTCGACAAGGAGAACGCCCGCCATGCCGGCCAGGCGCTCTTCGAGGCCGTCGACCGGCTGATCCGCCAGATGCCCGAGGCGCAACGCCCCAAGCTCGTGGTGTTCGGCGAGAGCCTGGGCTCCTTCGGGGGCGAGGCCCCGTTCATGAGCCTGAACAACGTGCTGGCGCGCACCGACGGCGCGTTGTTCAGCGGCCCGACGTTCAACAACACCATCTGGACCGACCTGACCTCGACGCGCGACGCCGGCTCGCCGCAGTGGTTGCCGATCTACCAGGACGGCAAATATGTCCGATTCGTCGCCCGCGCAGGCGATTTGGCCCGCCCCAACGCCGCCTGGGATCACCCGCGGGTGGTGTATCTGCAGCACGCCTCGGATCCGATCGCGTGGTGGACGCCGGACCTGTTGTTCAGCAAACCGGACTGGCTGCGCGAGCGCCGCGGCTACGACGTGCTACCGCAGACCCTCTGGATTCCGGTCGTCACGTTCCTGCAGGTCTCCGCGGACATGGCCGTCGCGGTCGACGTGCCCGAAGGGCACGGGCACCGCTACGTGGCCGACGTCGCCGACGGCTGGGCCGCGGTGCTCTCGCCGCCCGGGTGGACGCCGGACAAGACGAACCGGCTCCGGCCGATGCTGCACTCCGACGAGTGAGCTGACGGACGAGTGAGCTAAAGCCAACGGCGCTCGGGTGTGCCGGCCCCGGCCAGCACACCCGGGCCCGGGGTCAGCCGGCCACCGGCCAGCTGGTCGAGCACGCCGGCGCCGGCCAGCGCGTGGTAGCCCCCGATGACGTCGGTGGAGCGGTGCAGGCCGATGTCGAGCAGCGCGGCCGCGGCCAGGCTGGACGTGTAGCCCTCCGAGCACACGATCACCCATTCGACGTCGTCACCGACGGCCTCGGGCAGCTTGGCGTCGCTGGTGGGGTCGCAGCGCCACTCCAGCACGTTGCGCTCGACCACCAGGGCGCCGGGGATCTCTCCCTCGCGGAAGCGCTGGGCCTGCGGGCGGATGTCGACGAGCACCGCCCCCCGGCGCAGCGCCCGCGGCACCTCGGAGGCGGGCAGGCGCTGCAGCCGGCGCCGGGCCGATCGCAGGACGACGTCGATGCGGCTCATCAGGGTCCTTCCGGTTGATCGGTCAGTTCGGTGCGCTGGCGGCGCAGCCGGTTGCGGTCGGTCACCTCGTAGTAGGACATCGCGGTCAGCGGGGGCGAGTAGGCGTGCACGCTCAGCGTGGGCGCAACGGGCGGCCGGGTTGCGCCCCCGGCACCCGCGATCGGTCGGGTGACCGGCCGGGGCGCCCACACCACGTCGTGGACCCACCCCAGCGGGAAGCCCGCCTGGTCACCCGCATCGAGCCGGCGCCGGCGTAATCCTGTTCCGTCCCAACGGAACTCGTTGAGCGATCCGGACACAACGGTCAGCGCGCCCAGCGATCCGCCGTGGTCGTGCAGCTCGGTGGGATGGCCGGGCACCCAGCTGATCAGCCACACGTCGAGTTCCTCGTCGCCGTGGATGCGGGTGAACCACCGCCGCGCGTCGGGGACCCCGCCCTCGGGCAGCAGGTGGTCACAGCGCCCGCTGAGTACGTCGTCGGCGGCCCGGTCGGTGGCATAGAGCAGGTCGGGCACCCGCAGCCGCGTCGGCCCCGCCGACGGGGTGGACGGGGTGCGCGGAAGCAGGGCGACCGGGCTGGGGGCAGGAACGGGCCGGGCGAGCGGCAAAGACATCTGTCGAGCTCCAGGGCAGAACGGATCGGGCAGGCGGCGGCGGTTAGGGCCGACAACACTCCCGAAAGCCGAGGCGCTCGATCACGGCCGCCAGTGTTGCATAGATTTGTGGTCGTGCGATGGTGCAGTGAACAGTCCGCGCGGTGGTGGGTGGTGGCCGCCGCGACGGCGATGCTGGCGGTGTCCGGGTGCTCGCATCAGGCTTCCCGTCCGCCCGCGGGCTCCGCGCCCCCCTCGCCGCCGGGGGCGTCGGCGCGCCCGTCGGGCATCCCGAGCGGCCCCAGTTCGGCGCCGCCGGGCGGCATCGGGACGTCGCCCGCCGGTGTGACGACCCGGGTCGACGTCCCGGCGGATTCCACCGAAGAGGAGTACTACCAGGCCTGTCACGCCGCGAAGGAGTGGATGGACGGCCAGCCCAAGGCCGGCGGTTCGTTGTTCGAGCCGTACCTGGGGATGGTGCAGTCGGCCGCGGCGGGGACCCCGGGCAGTTGGAACACGCCGTGGCCGAAGCTGACGCTGGCCCGGCAGGCGGCCGTCATCGTGGCGGCCCGGGCGGCGGCCAACAACGAGTGCGGGTAGCGCCCGTCGCCTGGCGTCGCGCCATTGCGATCACAGGTGAAAAAAGTCGCCGCCGCGCAGAATGAAGGGGTGCCCGACGCACCCGCCCCGCGCCGCCCGCCCCCGACGCGGGTGGCGCTGGCGCTGGGCAGCGGCGGCGCGCGCGGCTACGCCCACATCGGGGTGATCGAGGCGCTGCGCGACCGGGGCTACGAGATCGCGGGGATTTCGGGGTCGTCGATGGGTGCGGTGGTCGGCGGGCTGCAGGCGGCCGGGCGCCTCGACGAGTTCGCCGAGTGGGCGAAGTCGCTCACGCAGCGCACCATCCTGCGGCTGCTGGATCCGTCGCTCACCGCGGCCGGGGTGCTGCGGGCCGAGAAGATCCTGGACGCGGTGCGCGACATCCTGGGGCCCGTGGCCATCGAGGACCTGCCCGTGCCGTACACGGCGGTCGCGACCGACCTGCTGGCCGGGAAGTCGGTGTGGTTCCAGCGCGGACCCGTCGACGAGGCGATCCGCGCGTCCATCGCCATTCCCGGGGTGATCGCCCCGCACGAGATCGACGGGCGGCTGCTCGCCGACGGCGGCATCCTGGATCCGCTTCCGATGGCGCCGCTTTCGGCGATCAACGCCGATCTGACGATCGCGGTGAGCCTGAGCGGCAGCGAGGCGATCGCCGAGCGCGAGGAGGAGCCCGGCGCCACCGTCGAGTGGTGGAGCCGCATGGTGCGCGGCACGTCGGCGCTATTTGACACCGCCGCCGCCCGTTCGCTGCTGGACCGGCCCACCGCACGCGCGGTGCTGAGCAGGTTCGGCGGGCCCGGCGCCGAGGCCCAGGACTGGCCGGACGACCCGGATGACGACGAGGCCCTCGCTGATTCCCTTGTGCCACATGATATCCCGAAGCTGGGCAGCTTCGAGGTGATGAACCGGACGATCGACATCGCCCAGGCCGCGCTGGCCCGCCACACCCTGGCGGTCTATCCGCCCGACCTGCTCATCGAGGTACCGCGCTCGACGTGCCGCTCCCTGGAGTTTCACCGCGCCGTCGAGGTGATCGAGGCCGGTCGGGCGCTGGCCGACGACGCGCTGGACGCGCTCGAGGGTCGCGGCGCCGCGCAGGACTGATCGCGCCGGCTCCCCGCGCCCGTCACACACCCAGGAATTGGGCGACGGCGCGGGCCTCGCGGCGGCCCTGCTCCCGGCCGGCGCGGGCCGAGCCGACGCGACAGCCCGGGTCCAAGGGATTGGGTCCGAAGGCCGCCAGGGACTCGGCGTCGGCGAAGATCGCCAGCGTCGGGCCGGGAAACCTTGCGACCTCCGCGGCCGGCCCGGGCCCGAACGGCGACGGGGTGTCGGCGCCCGCGGGCACCAGGACCACCGCGGTGGCGCAGTCGGCGGCCACGCCCAGGTGCACCGAGCTGGCAACGCCGCCGTCCATGTAGTGCCGGCCGCCGATGGACACCGGCGGCCATGCCCCGGGCACGGCGCAGCTGGCCGCCACCGCGTCGACCAGGTCGACACCCGAATCCCGTTGAAAGACTTCGACTTCACCCGTCCGCACGTCGATGGCCGTGATACGCAACTCCCGCGCGGGCCAGTCGTGTGCGGGCAGCCGCTGCTCGATCACCCGGCGGCGCACCGGCGCGGGCACGGTGTCGGTGCGCAGCGCCACGGCGCCGATCCGCTGCAGCTGCTGGCGGGTCCGGTCCCCCGTCGGCTCGAACGGCCCGGCCAGGGCCGCCAGGAAGCGGGCGGTGATGGTCTCGACGTCGACACCGGGGTCGATCTCGGCCGACGTTTCGGCGACCTGCCGGTCGAACAGCTCCGCCAGCGGGGTCCCGCTGCCCAGTTGGGCGGCGACCGCCGAGCCCGCCGAGGTGCCCACCAGGACCGCCGACTCCACCAACAGCCGCGCTGCCGCGGGCGCCTCGTCGGTGATACCGAGCAGTACGCCTGTCTCCCAAGCGATCCCGGCGATGCCCCCGCCGGCCAGCACCAAGGCACGTCGGGGCGTCGGGTCCGTCATCGCGCGCGTCAGGCCAGCTGCCGCGTGTTGGGCAGGGCGTGCTGCGAGTCCTCCACGGGTGCGCTCAGGTCCTCGCGGCGCAGCAGGTGTTTGGGCGGGTCGGGCAGGATCACGCTGCGGTGGATCCGCAGGTCGGCGTCGACGTGGAAGAGTTCCCCCGAGGGCAGCAGGCGCCAGCGCGGGTCGTCGTCCATCGGCTCGGTGGCGAACACCACCGACGGCCGCGCGCACAGGCTGTCCGCCACGGCGTGAATCCGCTTGGTGCGCAAGTCGAATCCGGAGTCACGCTCGGCCGTGTCGGCGCTGCGGTCCAGGATGCAGAGCTGATGGGTTTCGGGGTAGCGCAGCGCCCACATGTCGGTGGCCGTGCTCAGCAAGATGTTGACGGCGTAGATCTGCGCGTTGTCGGCGAGCCACGTCATGGCGTCAGTGAGGCCGGCCGACACGTCACCGTCGTGGGTGCGGATCGCGGCGGTGATCAACGCAAAGACCCGCTCGGAATCGGTTTGCCCGAGCACCAGGTGGTCGGCGCCCAGCTCGCGCAGTCGTTCGTCGAGGATCTCCAGACCCTCCAGGACGCCGTTGTGCGCCATGATCCGGCCGTCCTGCAGGAAGGGATGGGTGTTGAGCACACCGAGCGTGCCGGTGGTCGCGTACCGGACGTGGGCGATGAACGTCGTGCCCGTCATTTGGTGGGCGTCCGTGGCGAACTCGGCGTCGCGCCACGCCGCGATCGGCTCCTTGTCGAGCTGTGGCCGACCGTACGTGTCGAACACGCCGATCCCCGAACCGTCGGGGTTGCGTCTGCTCTGCTCGGACAGGCTGTCCGGGGCGTCCACCAGCCAGAACGTCGCGGTGCAGGCGTGGGTCCCCGTGTGCAGGCCGAAGAGTCGACACATGGGTGTGACGCTACAGGGCCGTCAGTCGCGGGCCTCGACGACC
This sequence comes from Mycobacterium sp. E2462, assembly GCF_001672685.1. NCBI lineage: Bacteria > Bacillati > Actinomycetota > Actinomycetes > Mycobacteriales > Mycobacteriaceae > Mycobacterium > Mycobacterium sp. E2462. Next base: position 24,647 of record NZ_LZKC01000478.1, on the reverse strand, counting down.
TGGTAGGCGTTCTCGGCGTAGCGGGCGCGGATGGTCTTCTTGTCGTACTTGCCGACGCTGGTGCGCGGAATCTCGTCGGCATACGCCCAGCGTTCCGGCAGCCACCAGCGAACCACCTTGTCGGCCAGGAACTTTCGCAGGTCGCTGGCGTCGACCGTGGCGTTTTCGCGCAGCACGACGACGGCCAGCGGCCGTTCCTGCCAGCGCTCGTCGGGCACGCCCACCACGGCGGCCTCGATCACGTCGGGGTGACCGATCAAGCAGTTCTCCAGCTCGACCGACGAGATCCATTCGCCGCCGGACTTAATGACGTCCTTGGCCCGGTCGGTGAGGGTGACGAAGCCCCGCTCGTCGATGCGGCCGACATCGCCCGTGCGCAGCCAGCCGGAGTCGAACTTGGCGTCGTCGTGCCCGCGGTAGTAGGACGCGGTGATCCACGGCCCGCGGACCTCGACCTCGCCCACCGCCTCGCCGTCGTGGGGCAGCGGCTGACCGCCGTCGTCGACGATGCGCATCTCCACCCCGCACACCGGCTGCCCCTGCGTGCCGCGGAAGGCCCAGTGCTCGTCGTCCGGCGTGCCCGGCGGCGGGTACGCCATGGTGGCCAGTGGCGAAGTTTCCGTCATGCCCCACAGCTGCCGGACGTGGACGCTGTGCTTGTCCTCGAAGTCGCGCATCAGCGACACGGGCACCGCCGACCCGCCGCAGACCACGAGCCGCAGCGACGACATGTCGTGGTCCGGATCCTTTTCCAGGTAGTGCAGGACGTCGTTCCAGATGGTCGGCACGGCACCGGCGATGGTGGGCCGCAGCGTCTCCACCATGTCGATCAACGACCGGGCGTCGAGGCGGCAGTCCGGCAGCACCAGGTCGGCGCCGGCCATCAACGCCGCGTAGGGCAGCCCCCAGCCGTTGGCGTGGAACATCGGCACGATCGGCAGCACGCTGTCGATCGCTCCGACGCCGATGGCGTTGGTGGTACACGCGCCCATGGTGTGCAGGAAGCTCGAACGGTGGCTGTACACAACCCCTTTCGGGTTGCCGGTGGTGCCGCTGGTGTAGCACATCGCGGCCGCGGACCGCTCGTCGATGTCGGGCCAGTCGAATTCGGTCGGTTGGCCGTCGAGCAGCTCGGCGTAGCGCAAAACGGTCTTGCCCGATTCCTGCAGCGGCGCGAGGTCGCCGTCCCCGACGGCGATCACGGTGTGCACGGTGGAGAGTTCGCCGAGCACCGGGGCGAGCAGCCGGGCCAGGGACAGGTCGACCAACACCACCTGGTCCTCGGCTTCGTTGGCCACGTAGGCGATCTGCTCGGGGAACAGCCGGATGTTCAGGGTATGCAGCACGGCGCCCATCGACGGCACGGCCAGATAGGTGGCCAGGTGCTCGGCGTTGTTCCACATGAAGGTCGCGACCCGCTGGTCACCGCGCACGCCGAGGCCGCGCAACCCGTGGGCCAGCTGGGCGGCCCGCTCGCCGACGTCGCGGTAGCTGCTGCGCCGGTAGCCGCTCGGGGTGGCGGTGGTGACCGTGCGGCCGCCGTGAATGCCGCAGCCGTGCCGCATGATCGCGGCGATGGTCAACGGAAAGTCCTGCATGGTGCTGTCCATCGATGTCCCGCCTCGTTCGAACCTGTTTACGTGTGAGCCGCCCGGCCGTCTCCCACCCTAAGCCCGATCCGGCCCCGAGTGGGGCGCCTTGTCCGCGGGGCGCACCGCCACCCTTTCGGACGGAATTGCGCCGGGGATTATTCGCTGCCGGTGCGGCTAGGCGAGCGCCGGCTCGCGTGCGCCGAACGGGGGTAGCCAGGCGGTCGACGACTCGCCGTGGTGCGGCTCGCTCGCGATCGCCGCGGGGGCCGGGGCGGCGATGCGGGCCGCCAGGACCGCGCCCGCGAAGTCGCCGACGTAGAGCCGGGTGCCCTCCGGGCTTTCCGCGATGCACGACGGGTGCTCGGCCTCCGTGATCTCCCCGACGACGTCGAGGGTGCGGGTGCTCAGCACGGTGACGCGGTCGTCGCTGATGGCGTAGGCGCGGCCACCGTCGCGGCTGAGCGTGAGGCGGGTGAGCGGCCCGGTGATCTCGTCGATCTTGCGGGTGCGGATGATCTTGGCGGCGCGGGTGCCGACGCCGGTGTCGAGCCGGGTATCGACGCCGGTGTCGACGATGTCGACCACGGCGCCCACGACGGGTCCGCAGCTGGCGACGTAGGCGGTGCGGCCGTCGGCGCTCACCGCCACGTCGCGGATCGGCAGGCCGAGCTCGACGACAGCAGCGATGCGCGGAGGCCCGGCGGCGTCGAGGTCGACGACGTGCAGGGCGCCGCCGGCCGGGCCGTTGGTGCCGACGTACAGGCGACGGCCGTCCCGGCTGATCCGCACGCATTCGGTGGTGACGTCGGCCGTGGCGGCCAGCTCGATGACCCCGCATTCACCCGCTTCGGTGTCGATGATCGCGACGTCGGCGCCGCGCACGCCGTTGCGGGCGGCGTAGCTGCGCGTGCCGTCGGGGCTGACGGCGAGGTCGCTGATCCGGTGCGCCACCCGGTGCGACGCGAGCAGCCTGTCGGTGCAGACGTCGACGACGTCCACGGAGTCGCACGCGGCGCGAGCGGTGCTGACGTAGGCGCGGGCGTCCTCGGCGCCGCTGGTGGCGACCGCGAACGGCTCGGCCAAGCCGCTGATGGTGGCGGCGACCCGGCAGGTCGTGGTGTCGAGCACCGAGATCGCGTCGCTGCCGTAGTGCGCGAGGATCAGCCGGCCCGGGCTCACCGCGAGATCGCTGATCGCTCCTCGGCCGGCCTGGGTGCGGACGACGGAGCCGGGTTCAAATCGGAATGCCCGATCGCCCGGGGCGTTTCGCACACCGCCGTCGCTGATTGGGAGGTTCACTGGCAGGTTCACTGGCACCGCCTTCACTGGTTGTCGGCGCAACCGGGTGTTGCCGGTCGGCTGCGCCTCCGGCGTCCACCGGACTCAACGCCGAAAGGCGCTGAGGTGACTGCAAATTGCGAGTCTACCGACCCGGATTGGCGTCGCCGAAAGTTTTGCCGCCGCCACGTAACGTGCATCACACTGGCCACACAGCTTGCGCTCAGCTTTGAATCTCGAAGTAATGCAGGCCCCTTCCGTCAGCGAACCTCGATACCCGCGTTGCCGCGGTGTTTCGGCGAATGCCGCTACCTGAGCGCGGCGACGCGCCGTTTAGGCAATTCTCAGCCGGACACGGCAGAGAAAAATGTCACAGTCCGCACATATTGGATTAACTGAAGTGAGTTCGCGGCCTGCCCGATGCCACACCGTCGACGACGATGTCAAGCTTCTCGTTGTAAAAGGCGACCAATCCGGCGATCTGGGCGACCGCGGGCAACGGGTAGTGATAGGTCCAGGCAAGGTCGGGATGGACCACCGGCGAGCCGGGTTGCCCCGTCCGCACCGACCAGTAGCCCGAGGTCACCCCCTTGTAGGGACACAGGGTCTGGGTGGCGCTGGGCTCCAGGTGCGCGAAATTGATGTCGGTGGGATCGATGTAATACCTTGTGGGCAAGCCTGTCTCGAACAGCAGAACCGCAGAAGTGGTGTCCGCCAACACGATTCCGTCGAGTTCGACGCGCACGTGCCGATGCGAGCGCAGGGCGTCAACCCGCGAATAGGGGTTGCGCGGGTGGCCGTAGATCGGTTCATCCTCTTCGAACCAGCGCAACGGATTCCATTCGAAACGCACCAGGCCGGCCACCGGGCTGTCGGAGTCGGGGTCGAAGACGCGGGCGGCGGCTTCGTGGACCTGCCCCTCGCCCACCAGGGCATGCAGCCGCGACGGCCCGAATTGCACGCGCTGCGCGTGGTTTTCGTCGCGCAGGAACTCGGCGTTCACGTCGGCCAGCGGGATGTAGTACTGCGGGTAATAGGGAATCTCCCAGACGTAACGGGCCGCGGTGGTGTCGAAGACCAGCGCGTCACCCAGGTAGCCGCGGACTCGTCGCGGCGCCGGTTCCACGCGCCCGCGCGCGGCGGCCGCCTGCGGGTAGTCGATGTCGGCGCTCATCGCGTCCACCTACTGATGCTTCGAGGCGAGCCCGGCCGGGGCGTGGCCGATCGCCGCGCGGATGGCGTCGGCCAGCGCCAGGGCGCTTTCCTCGGTCAGTTCCAGCGCGACCCGGGCCGCGGGGCCGAGCTGGGGGTTGATCACGTCGATGTTGACCGTGTGGGTGTAGGGCGCGTGGACGGCGTGGTCGACATAGACGGTCGCGCGGCTGGCGCCGAACCAGCCCGTGGGCCCCTTCCCGCTGCCGTCGATGTCGACGTGTTCGGTGAGGTGTGTGCACATGCGGCGTCAGCCTTTCAGGTGGGTGGCGAAGAAGTCGTCGATGCGCCGCCAGCCGTCCACCGCCGCCTCGACGCGGTAGGCGGGACGGTCGACGGAGAAGAACGCGTGGCCGGCGCCGTCGTAGGAGACGAACTCGTGGGGCTTGCCGAGCTTGGTCAGCTCGGCGTCCAGCGTCGCCACCGCCTCGGGGGACGGGAACTTGTCCTCGACCCCGAACAGACCCAGCAGCGGGCAGCTCAACTTCGGCGCCAGGTGCAGGATCGGCCGCATGTTCCTGCCCTCCGGCGGCTCCTCCACGACGTAGCCGCCGTAACAGTCCACCGCGGCGTCGAACGGCAGCGAACATGCCGCCAGGTAGGCGTGCCGCCCGCCCGAGCAGTGCCCGATGACGCCGATCTTGCCGTTGGCGCCCGGTAGCGAACGCAGGTGCTCGACGGCGCCCGCGACGTCGCCGACCAGGCGTTCGTCGGGCACGCCGCCCGCGGCGCGCGCGGCAGCGGCGGCGTCGTCGGGAGACGCGCCGGGCGCCTCGCGCGTGTAGAGGTTCGGGGCCACGGCGTTGAAGCCGGTGCTGGCCAGCCGGCGGACGAATTCCTTGGTCTCCCGGTCATATCCGGGCATGTGGTGGATCCACACGATGCCCCCGCGGGACCCCTGCGCCAGCGGCACCGCCTGGTAGGCCTCGATCTGATCGCCGCCGTGACCGGCGATGGTGATGGTTTCCGCGCGCAGGGCGTCCGGGCTGACCGCGTTCATCGCTGCTCCTTCTCGGCGCCCATGCCCGGGCACCTGCCTGGCCGCGAGCCGCGCGGAGCCCGTGCGGCCGGTCCGGGGTCGCCCCGCCGGACACCAACCTAGCGAAAAAGCTTGGGCGCGGTCAGCGCCGCTTGTCGCGCACCTTGTACGTCGAAGGCCACGACTTGCGAGACTCGTCGCCGGTGAGTGGCGTACCCATGCCGCCGACCTTGACGTTGTAGGCCTCCTTGCCGGGGCCGACCTCGCGGTTGGCGTGCTCCTGGGCCAGGAAGTAGAGCTCGTCGATGGTGGCCTCGTCGTAGGCGACGAACGAGGTTTCCCGCGCCACGTCGTCGATGCCGGCCAGCATCCGGACGGGCAGCAGCCGCGACGCCAGCGCCGCGAGCCCCAACAGCGCGAACGGGACGATCCAGTAACCGAGGAAGGACAGCGGCGTCTTCGTGTCCAGGATGAGCGGCGGCCCGCCCGCGGGGCCCCTCGGGTCGCCGGGACCCTCGAGGATCGACGGGATCGCCGACGACACCGTCATGGCGGCGAACGTCGAGACCCACAGCCAGCTCAGCACCTTGACGGTGCGCCCGAACAACTCGGTCTTCACCACGTCGGCGGGCTGCTCGGCGGCCAGGTACTCCGCGACGAAGGGTTTGCCGGCCAGCACGCCGGCCAGCGCCACCGCGAAAATCGCCGCGTTGCTCAACGTCAGGATCCACCGCTGCAGGAACGCCTCGCTGAGCGCGAAGCTCAGCACGGCGAGAATGAAAAGCGCTGCGGCCGAGGCGAAGTCGAAGGGCTGCCACGGGCGGTTGACCAACCCTCCCAGCGCCAGCGCGACGGCGGCGAGCGCCAGCGCGACCAGCGCGGCGGCGCCGAACGGAACGTTGCCTACCAGAACCCAGTACACGAGCCACGGCCCGAGCCCAAACAGCATGCCCACAAGGGGCCAGTGTATGGGCGGCGATTTGCTGGACGGCGGCGGCAGGCCGGGGTGTCGCAAGGCTTCTGCGCGCGGCCAGCTAAGCGGCGCGCTTAGCTGACGGAGGTTCAGGGCGGTGCCCCCAGTCGGACTCGAACCGACACTGGGCGGATTTTAAGTCCGCTGCCTCTGCCAATTGGGCTATGGGGGCTCCGCGGCGAATCTAGCCGATCCCGGGGGCGCTACCCGGCCGGGCTCGCGTCGAGCGCCATGGCCAAGAAGTCGAGGCGCCACAGCGCCCGAAACAGCGCTTTGGCGAAGTCTTGCAGCAGTGGGCGGTGCTCGTCGGCGACGTTGCCGGCCTGCGCGACCAGCTCGATGATGGCGCGGATCGGGCGGCGGCCGTCGACGTGCTGGACGAGCGGCAACTGCGCCGGGTTGAGCTTCTGTTTCGCACCGGGCCAATAGATTTCGTCGCCGACGAGCCGGCACGCGGTGCGCGGCTGCGGAACGTAGTCCAGCCACGCGCTCGTCGCGAAGTCGATGACGTAGTCCTCGCTGGGGCGCTCCGGGCGGCAGGCCAGGAAAAAGTGGGTGGCGTTCGCCGGCTGCAGGCGCTCCATCACCGACCACACCTGGCGGTCGGGCAACCGGTTGAGCATCGCCTGGAATTCGCTCGCGGGGGCGAGCATGTCGTGCGGGTAGTACGGGGACTTGTGGAACCAGTCCTGGAAGTGCAGCCCGGCCGCGGCGACCAGGTCCAGGCACTGCGCGACGGTGTAGTTGCGGGCGCGGCTGTGCAGGAAGGTGTCGACCAGCGCACCGTCGGACGTCAGGTCGTGCGCCGCCTTGAGATAGGTGCGCACCGGGTGGTCGGCCGGCAGCACCGCGATCGCCTCCTTGACCAGACGCACCGACGCCTCGTCCTGGGACAGCCCGAGGTCGTGAAACACCGATTCCAGCATCTCGACGCCGAGGCGGCCGTACTTCGCGTACAGCATCACGGCGAGCACCCCGTCGCGGCGCAGGCACCCACCCAAGGCCGTCAGCCCGGCCAGGGGATCGGCCAGGTGATGCAGGACGCCGCTGGAGATGATCAGGTCGAAGTCGCGGCCCAGCGTCGCGACCTCTTCGATGGGCAGCAGGTGTAGCTCCAGGTTGTCCAGCCCGTGCTTGCCCTTCAGGAATTCGTGGTGCTGCAACGCTTTTCGGCTGACATCGATGCCCACCACGCGGGCGCCGCGGTTCTTGAACGCGATAAAGGCCGCCTGGAATGTGCCGCAGCCGGCGATCAGGATGTCGAGGTCCGGCTTGTAGTTGCGGTTCGGCCACAGGACCCGATGCGCCCAGAACGGGTCGAACCAATCCCAGTGCGTTGTGCTCCACGCCTCGAGGTCGGCGACCGGGGGTGGATACTCCCACCGGTCGTATTGGCGGGACACGCCGTCAGCGCGCGGATCCTCGGTCACTTGGGCGCTGGCTCCTTCGGCGACGGCGTGCCGGGCCGGCACGTCGGAACGGTCGCGACCAACTTACAAGCCGGTGCCGATCGCGGGCGAGAATAAAACCGCTGGTCGACTCGTCGAGACAGATGCCGCGGACGCCGTTAAGATTCGGTTCCTGCGCCCGCAGGCAAAGCCGACGGAAGGGTCGACGAGTGAAGAACACGGCACGGTTGAGTAGTCGGGTCACTGTCGTTGTGGCCGGTCTCCTCAGCGCCGGTGCCGTCGCCCTCGCCGTCGCACCGCTCGCCCAGGCCGACCCGGCGGACGATCAGTACCTGCAAACGCTGCAGCGCCACGGGATCGGCTGGCCGAGCGGTTCAGACGGGATGATGATCAACGTCGGGCACGCGGTGTGCCAGGACTGGTCCGCCGGTGACACCTTGGCCCAAACCGTGGGCGACGTTCAGAAGACGCTCGGGCTGAGCAACAACGGCAGCGGCACCATCATCGGTGCGGCGACGGCCGCGTACTGCCCGGAATTCCGCAGCAAGCTTCCCTAGTCCGGCAAACTTTCCCGCGGCCGCTCGCCACCGCGAACGCCGGCTGCCTGTGCTGTCTTTCGGTGCGCATCCGCCGCGCGCGGCGCACCGTCACACCGGCATCAACTTCGCCGATCGCTCGACATGCAGGGCGGCCGGCGATCGACTAGGATCCGCGCGCCGCGCGCGTTGGCGTCGTTTGCCCGGCGTTCACAAATGACATCACCGTGTCGGCCGGCAGGGTCGTGTTAAAACTGCCGCCCTCATCGTTAAAACGCCGTAAACGGCTTTAACGCGGGCCCTTTCGGTCAGGACCGTGGAGGCAGGGGTCGCTAGCCTTACCGCCAGCGCACAGGGGCCGTTACGTGAACACTCAGGGTCGATCCACCGCAAGGGGGTCGGCCCGTTCCGAACACTAGGGAGCAATCAATGTCGTTTTTGACAACACAGACCGAGGAAATGCTGGCGGCGCAGTCGCTGCTGTCGGGGATCAACACCAACCTGGCGGCGCAGAACGCCGGCATCGCGTCGGCGACCACCGTGCTCGCTCCCGCGGCGGCCGACCCGGTTTCGGCCCAGCAAGCGGCCATCTTCTCCGCCTACGGCACCACCTACCAGACGATCGCCGCCCAGGCGCAGGCCCAGCTCGAGCAGTACGCCAGCACCCTGGGGATCAGCTCCAACGCCTACGGCGACACGGAGTCGGTCAACGCGGCGCAGGCCGCGCTCGCGAACGCGACCAACGCGCCGCTCGCCGCCGCGGCGGACACACCGTCCAACACTCCTCTGGACTGGCTGGCCTACCTCCTGGGCAGCACCGGCAACGGCACCAACCCGAGCATGCTCGGCGGCATCTTCGGCCTGTCGAGCAACGGCGCCAACATCCTCAACATCGGTGGCGGCAACTGGGCTTCGGCCGCCTCCGACCTGTTGGGTCTGGCCGGTGGTGGTCTGCTCGACACCTCGGGTGACGCCGCCGGCGCGGGCCTGGCCGCTGACATCGCCGCCTCGCCGGAGCTGGGCGCCACCGGCGCCGCGGCCGGCGGCATGGTCGGCATGGGCGGGGCCCCGGTGGCCTCGATGGGTTCGGCGACCATGGTCAGCAGCCTGGCGGTGCCGCCGGCCTGGGCCGGCACGGCTCCCGTCACCGCCACCCCGGTCAGCGCCATCCAGACCGCGGGCTGGACCGCCGCCGCGCCGCAGGCCGGCGCCGGGACCATCATCCCGGGCATGCCGGGCATGGGCGCGGCCGGGCGGAGCAGCGCCGGCTTCGGCGCCCCGCGCTACGGCGTCAAGCCCATCGTCATGCCGAAGCCGACGGCCGTTTAGCGCGCCCGGTCACCCAGACACGTGAATTTTCCAACAGACAAATAGGAGCGGGATAAAAAATGGTTCTTAGCTTTGCGGCAATTCCCCCGGAGATCACCTCCTCGCTCATCTACAGCGGCGCGGGCGCCGCGCCCCTGATGGCCGCCGCCACGGCGTACGCCAACCTCGCCGCCGAGGTCAGCGCCACGGCCAGCCAGTGGGAGTCGATCATCTCGCTGCTGACCAGCCAGCAGTGGACGGGCGGCGGGTCGGCCGCGGCCGCGACGGCGGCGCAGCCGATCATCACCTACCTGACCGAGACGGCGACGACGCTCGAGCAGGCCAGCGCACAGGCCACGGCGTCGGCCGCGGCCTACGAGGCGGTGTTCGCCGCGGTGGTGCCGCCACCGGTGATCCTGACGAACCGGACCACCCAGGCGGCGCTGGTCGCGAGCAACATCCTCGGCCAGAACACCCCCGCGATCGTCGCGCTGGACACGCTCTACGGCGAGTACTGGGCGCAGGACGCCGCTGCCATGGCCGCATACCAGGCGGCCTCGGCGGCGGCCGGCGTGCTGACCCCGGTGACGCCGCTGACGTCCACCACCGACCCGGCGGCCGCGACGGCGGTCGACAACGCCGCCCTGGCCAGCGATGCAACCACCGGCACGGTGCAGGCGCTGGACGCGCCACTGGCGCAGGCCGTCCAGCTGCCGTTCACCACCGACGGTCTGCTGGGGTCGATCGACAACTTCCTCGGCACCCCGGCCGTGCTGAACGGCATCAACGGCGCCGTCAACACCGCGGCGTGGTTCGTCATGAACACCATCCCGACCGCGGTGTCGCTGGGCCACACGCTGGGCGCCGTGCCCGCCATCGCCGTCAGTGACGTGGTGCCCGCGGGCGCCGCCGGCATCACCGAAGGCACCATGGTCGGCGCCGTGGCGCCGGCGGGCCTGGGTGGCGTGTCGTCGGCGGCCCTCGGCGAGGCGTCCGCGGTCGGCGGCCTGTCGGTCCCGACCAGCTGGTCCTCGGCGGCCCCCGCGACCCTGGCGTCGACCACCGCCCCGCTGGAGGGCTCGGGCTGGACCGTCGCCTCCGAAGCCGCGGCGGCCGAGCCGGTGACCGCGATGCCCGGCATGCCGGGGATGGCGGCGGCCGCCAAGGGTGCGGGCGCCTACGGTGCCGGGCCGCGCTACGGCGTCAAGCCGATCGTCATGCCCAAGCAAGTTGTCGTCTGATATGGGTCCGCTCATGTGGGAGAAGAAGGGGGTACATGTCACCCGTTTGAGGCGATCAGTTAACCGATAAGCCGTAATCTGTCCACAAAGCGGCTACGACACAGTAACTACATCTGTTAAGACTTCGACGACTGAAGGCTTGAAAGACAACTAAGGAGAAACACCATGGCTACACGTTTTATGACCGACCCGCACGAGATGCGTGCGATGGCGGGCCGTTTCGAGGTTCACGCTCAGACGGTCGAGGACGAGGCGCGCAAGATGTGGGCGTCGTCGATGAACATCGCCGGCTCCGGCTGGAGCGGCCAGGCGCAGGCCACCTCGTACGACACCATGGGTCAGGTCAACCAGGCTTTCCGCAACATCGTCAACATGCTCCACGGGGTGCGCGACGGGTTGATCCGCGACGCCAACAACTACGAGCAGCAAGAGCAGGCCTCGCAGCAGATCCTGAGCAGCTAGTCCCACACACCGTCTGCTACCCAACACTTTTAAGGAGCTAAGCAATGAGCATTAACTACCAGTTCGGCGACGTCGACTCGCACGGCGCGCTGATCCGCGCCCAGGCCGCGTCCTTGGAGCAGGAGCACCAGAGCATCGTGCGCGATGTGCTGGCTGCCGGTGACTTCTGGGGCGGCGCCGGTTCGGTGGCCTGCCAGGAGTTCATCACCCAGTTGGGCCGGAACTTCCAGGTCATCTACGAGCAGGCCAACTCCCACGGCCAGAAGGTGCAAAGTGCCGGCAGCAACATGGCCAGCACGGACAGCGCCGTCGGGTCCAGCTGGGCCTGATCCGCAGCTCTACGAAGGGCCCGCACACCGTGCGGTGTGCGGGCCCTTTGCTGTCGGAGCCCTTAGCCGGCCACCGGCGAGCGGGGGAACAGCGACGGCCGGTAGCCGATGCGGTGGACTCCCCCGTCCGACTCCCGACCCACCATGGCGCCCAGCGGCAGCTTGGAGACCCCGGCCCCGCTCGGCATCGGCGGCGTCGCGCCGGTGGAGGCCGGTAGGACTCCGGCGTCGAACGGCGCCAGGGGTGTTACGGCCGAGACGGTTTGGCCCCAGGCTGGCGGCACCGACAGCGTGCCGAGCGGGGTGCCCTGGCCCAGGCTCGCCGTCGCGCCTGCGCCCAGGCCGCCCAGCCCGCCGGCGGGCGCCAGGCCGCCCAGACCCTCGGCGCCCTCGATCGAGTTGACGCCGGTGAAGTCCAGCGACAGCCCGTACAGGTCGATGCCGATCCCGCCGCCGTCGGCACCCAGGCCCGCACCGTCGGCGCCCAGGCCGGCCACGTCGGAGGCCAGGCCCGCCGCGTCGGCCCCGCTGGAGCCGCCGCCGAGCGCCGCCGCCAGGCCGGTGGCCGTCCCGACCCCGGTGCTGGCGCCCTTGGTCGCGGTCTTGCCGGTGCCCGTCAGGCTCGACAGCGCGCTGAGCGGCGCGGACGCGCCCGACGACCCCAGCGACGCGCCGGTGCCCATTGCCGCCTGCGACAGACCGGACGACGATCCCGGCCCGGACAGGCTCTGCAGCGCCTGGGGCACCGAGGACATCGCGGCTTGGACGTGGCCGCCGGCCTGGGCCCCGGCCGACTGGGCGACCGCGCCCGCTTGACCGGTGCCGCCACCCGGGTTGGTCGTCTGCGGCGGCGCGGTGAAGGCGGCGAAGGTGGTGGCCGACGCCGAGCTCGCGGCGTAGGCGTACATCGCGCCGGCGTCCTGGGCCCACATCTCGCCGTACTGGGCTTCGGTGGCCATGATCGCCGGGGTGTTCTGGCCCAGCAGGTTGGTCGCGACAAGCGTCATCAGCTGTGCCCGGTTGGCGGCGATCACGGGCGGCGGGACGGTCATCGCGTAGGCGGTCTCATAGGCGGCGGTCGCGGCGGTGGCCTGCAGGCCCGTCTGCTCGCACTGCTCGGCGGTGAGCCTCAGCCAGGCCACGTAAGGGGCGACCGCGGCGGCCATCGCCGTGGACGTCGGGCCCAGCCACTCGCTGGTCAACGTGGTGAGCACCGACTCGTAGCCGGCCGCGGCCGTGCTCAGCTCCGCGGCGCTGGCTTCCCATGCCGCGGCCGCGGCGAGCAGCGTCGCCGGTCCGGCGCCCGCATACATCCGACCGGAGTTGACTTCCGGAGGCAGCGCGCCAAAGTCCATTTCCGTTGACCGTCCTTCGCTCGAATTCACCGACCCGGCTGGGCTCGGGAAGTCTGGGAGCCGCCCGCCGCGGCGTCCTCCACGACGCCCGGACGGGTGCCCGGTGCCACCGGCTGGGCGAATTACGTTGTCGTTCGCGATCATTCGCGGCGGCCTGGCGAGCCACGAGGCGAACGCCGGGCCGGCACCGGCGACCCGAATCGTCGAGCCCAGGGGCGGCGCGTCGCCGTCGTCCCAATGGCTCTGCGGTCCAGTGTTTTTCGGTCGACAGCCGGCTTCAAGGCGCCACACCGGACGCATAGAAAACACATATGTGAATTTCGTCGGAGGTGAGCCGGCCCGCACGCCGACATTTGAGAACTCTATGAACTCCGTGACAACCAGGTGTGTGGGTGGCCAGAATGTAGGAGCATGACCGCAATGTCGGGATATGCGGGTGGCCAGCGTCCACGCCAGGCCATTTTGGGGCAGTTGCCCAGGATTCACCGCGCCGACGGGTCGCCCATCCGCGTCCTGTTGGTCGACGACGAGCCCGCGCTGACCAACCTGGTGAAGATGGCGCTGCACTACGAGGGCTGGGTCGTCGAGATCGCCCACAACGGGCGGGAGGCCCTGGCGAAGTTCGAGCGGGTCAACCCCGACGTGCTGGTGCTCGACATCATGCTGCCCGACGTCGACGGGCTGCGGATCCTCGAACGCGTCCGTCAGTCCGACGCCTACACCCCCACCCTGTTCCTCACCGCGCGCGACTCGGTGATGGACCGCGTCACCGGGCTCACGGCGGGCGCCGACGACTACATGACCAAGCCGTTCAGCCTCGAGGAACTGGTGGCCCGCCTTCGCGGCCTACTGCGTCGGTCCAGCCACCAACCGGCCCCGACCGCCGAGACCCTGAAGGTGGGTGACCTCAAAGTCGACACGGCCAGCCGCGAGGTGACGCGCGCCGGCACCCCGGTGTCGTTGTCCTCCACCGAATTCGAGTTGCTGCGCTTCCTCATGCGCAACCCGCGCCGCGCGTTGAGCCGCTCGGAAATCCTGGACCGCGTGTGGAACTACGACTTCGCCGGTCGCACCAGCATCGTCGACCTCTACATCTCCTACCTGCGCAAGAAGATCGACTCCGGCCACAAGCCGATGATCCACACCGTGCGCGGCGTCGGTTACATGCTGCGGCCGGCCGAATGACTCAAGACGCGGATTCCTCGTCGGGCCTGCCCCGCTGGTTTCCGCACTCGCTGCGCCGGCAGTTGCTCGCGGGCGTGCTCGTGGTGGTCAGCGTGGTGCTGGTCGCCGTGGGCCTGGTCTCGGTGCTCAGCCTGCGCGGCTACGTCAACGCGATGAGCGACGCCGACGTCGCCGACTCCCTGGACGCGCTGGGCCATTCCTACACCAAATATCTTGATGCGCAACACCATTCCGGGAGCACCGGGGTTGCGCCGCTCGCCCAGGCGATGCTGCAGTTCACCGACCAGACGCCGGGCAACCTGATCGTGATCCTGCACGGCGGTGCGGTGGTGGGCTCGGCGGTGTTCTCCGAGGCCGAGGCCCGGCCCGCCCCGCCCGACGTGATCCGCGCCATCGAGGCACAGCGGTGGGCCGAAGGACCGCCGCGCACCGAGACTTTGGGGCGCCTCGGCTCCTACCGCCTGGACAGCCACTCCGCCGGGGCCGACGTCTTGATCGCCGGCGTGCAGCTCAACGTCGCGGACCGGATCATCGCCCGCAAGCAGGTCACCACCGCCGTGCTGATCACGGTGGCGCTGGCGGTGACTGCCGGGCTCACGATCTGGGTTGTCGGGTACACGCTGCGACCGCTGCGCCGGCTCGCGGCCATCGCCGCCGAGGTGGCCGCGATGCCCCTCACCGACGACGACCACCGGATCAGCGTCAGGGTGCGCCCGGGCGACACCGACCCGCAGAACGAGGTGGGCATCGTCGGCCTCACGTTGAATCGCTTGCTGGACAACGTGGACAGCGCGCTGGCGCAGCGGGCCGAATCCGATCTGCGGATGCGCCGGTTCATCAGCGACGCCAGCCACGAGTTACGCACACCGCTGGCCGCCATTCAGGGATACGCCGAACTCACCCGCCAGGACAGCTCCATGCTCCCCCCGACCACGGAGTACGCCCTGGCCCGCATCGAGTCCGAGGCGCGCCGGATGACGCTGCTCGTCGACGAGTTGCTGTTGTTGTCGCGCCTGGGCGAGGGGCAGGACCTGGAGTCCGAGGACGTCGACCTGGCCGAGGTGGTCGGCAACGCGGTCAACGACGCCGCGGTCGCGGCGCCGACGCACCATTGGGTCAAGGAACTTCCCGACGGGCCGGTGTGGGTGCGCGGCGACCACGCCCGGTTGCACCAGCTGGTCAGCAACCTGCTCGGCAACGCCCGGATGCACACACCGCCGGGCGTCACGGTGACCACCGGAATACGTTGCGGGCAAGAGTCTTTCGGGGCGCCCTTCGCCGAGGTGACCGTCGCCGACGACGGGCCCGGCATCGATCCGGAGCTGCTTCCCCGGCTGTTCGAACGGTTCGCGCGCGCGGACAAGTCGAGGATCAACGGGTCCGGCAACGGGCTGGGGCTGGCGATCGTGGATTCGATCGTCAAGGCACATCGCGGCTCGGTGAGCGCCGAATCCGGCGCGGGCGGAACGGTATTCCGGGTCCGGCTGCCCCTGACCGGCGAGCCCGACGGCGGCGCCGGCTAGCGGCCGTCGTCAGTAGAGTTCCACTGTCGCACAGTGCGATTGGCGTCACATCGGGCGCGGGCGGTCACGGCGCCCGCGCATCGGCGTAAAGAAAGCGTCAAGGCGCAGCACCGCCCCGTAAGGAAAATGTCAACCAACGGCCCTGGTGCGCCGGTCCGGCATAGCTTCAAGCTGGCTTTGCTCGAGGCTTCGCCGCCTCGATGCGGTCGTAATCGGTATGCACGCGGAGCGGAGACAACATGGGCGTGGCGGTGTACGTCGTGCTGACGGTGGCGGTGTTCGCCCTGCTCGGCCTGGCGCAGAAGCTGGTCGAGCGGTTATGAGTTACGAGAACGTGGTCGGCCTGGCGCTGTCTGTCGTGCTGGCCCTGTATCTGTGCGGCGCCCTGCTGTTCCCGGAGAAGTTCTGATGGGCACCACAGCCGCCGGCGTCGCGTTCGTCGTCGCACTCATCGCGGCGCTGATGGTGGTCCACGTGCCCTTCGGGGACTACATGTACCGCGTGTACACCGCGAAGAAAGACCTCGCCGCCGAGCGCGCGATCTACCGCCTCATCGGCGTCGACGCGCGGGCCGAACAGACCTGGGGGGCCTACGCGCGCAGCATCCTGGCGTTCTCGGCGGTCAGCATCCTGTTCCTGTTCACGCTGCAGCTGGTGCAGGACAAGCTGCCGCTTCACCTGCACTCCCCCGCCACGGCGATGACCCCGGGGCTGGCGTGGAACACCGCGGTCAGCTTCGTGACCAACACCAACTGGCAGGCCTACTCCGGCGAGACCACCCAGGGCCACCTGGTACAGATGGCCGGCCTGGCCGTGCAGAACTTCGTCTCGGCCGCCGTCGGGATGGCGGTGGCGATCGCCCTGGTCCGCGGTTTCGCCCGCAAGCGCACCGGTGAGTTGGGCAATTTCTGGGTCGACCTGGTGCGCACCACGGTGCGCATCCTGCTGCCCATCGCCCTCGTCGGCGCGGTGCTGCTCGTGGCCGGCGGGGTGATTCAGAACTTCCACCTGCACGACCAGGTGGTGACCACTGTCGGCGGCGCCCAGCAGACCCTCACCGGCGGCCCGGTGGCCAGCCAGGAGGCCATCAAGGAGCTCGGCACCAACGGCGGCGGCTTCTACAACGCGAACTCCGCGCACCCGTTCGAAAACCCGACCGCGTGGACCAACTGGCTGGAGATCTTCCTGCTGCTGGTCGTCGGGTTCTCGCTGCCGCGGACCTTCGGCCGCATGGTGGGCAGCACCAAGCAGGGCTTCGCGATCGCCGCGGTCATGGCGACGCTGGCCACCCTCAGCGTCACCCTGACGGTCTGGACCCAGTTGCAGCACCACGGCACCGTGCCGACCGCCGTGGGCGGGGCGATGGAAGGCGTCGAGCAGCGTTTCGGTGTCGGCGACTCGGCGGTGTTCGCGGCCGCCACCACGCTCACCTCCACCGGCGCGGTCGACTCGACGCACGACTCGCTGACCAGCCTCGGCGGCATGCTCACCATGTTCAACATGCAACTCGGCGAGGTCGCGCCCGGTGGCACCGGCTCCGGCCTCTACGGCATGCTGATCCTGGCCGTCATCACCGTGTTCGTCGCCGGGCTGATGGTCGGGCGCACCCCCGAATACCTCGGCAAGAAGATCAACCCGCGCGAGATCAAGATCGCCTCAAGTTATTTCCTGGTCACGCCGCTGATCGTGTTGGTGGGGACCGCGACCGCGATGGCGCTGCCGGGAGAGCGCGCCGCCATGGCCAACAGCGGCCCGCACGGGCTCTCCGAAATCCTCTACGCGTTCACCTCGGCGGCCAACAACAACGGTTCGGCCTTCGCGGGGCTGAGCGCGAACACCAACTGGTACAACACCGCTCTGGGCCTGGCGATGGTGTTCGGCCGGTTCCTGCCGATCGTGTTGGCCCTGGCGCTGGCGGGCTCGCTGGCCAAGCAGGGCAGCACGCCGGAATCGGCGGGCACCCTGCCGACCCACCGGCCGCAATTCGTCGGGATGGTCTCCGGGGTCACGGTGATCCTGGTGGGCCTGACGTTCCTGCCCATGCTGGCGCTTGGGCCCCTCGCCGAAGGAATCCACTGATGACCATGATCGCCGCCGACCCCGCGGAGCGGGCGGAGCCCACGACTCCCGTTGAGCGTCAACGGGTTCGGGGCGGCCTGCTGGACCCCAGCGTGCTGTGGAGGTCCACCCCCGACGCCCTGCGCAAACTCGATCCCCGCACCCTGTGGCGCAACCCGGTGATGCTGATCGTCGAGGTGGGGGCGGCCTGGAGCACGGTGCTCGCAATCATCAGCCCCACCTGGTTCGCCTGGCTCATCGTGGTGTGGCTGTGGCTTACCGTGCTGTTCGCCAACCTCGCGGAGGCGGTGGCCGAGGGCCGCGGCAAGGCGCAGGCAGAGACGTTGCGCCGGGCCAAGACTCAGACCCTGGCCCGACGGCTGCGGAACTGGAACCCCGGCGGCTCCGGCGTGGAGGAGGAGGTGGCGGCTCCGCTGCTGCAACGCGGCGACTTCGTCGTCGTCGAAGCCGGGCAGGTCATACCCGGCGACGGCGACGTCGTGGAAGGCATTGCCTCCGTGGACGAATCGGCCATCACCGGCGAATCCGCCCCCGTGATCCGCGAGTCCGGCGGTGACCGCTCGGCCGTCACCGGCGGCACCACCGTGCTCAGCGACCGGATCGTCGTGCAGATCACCCAGAAACCCGGGGAGAGCTTCATCGACCGGATGATCGCCCTGGTCGAGGGCGCCAACCGGCAGAAGACGCCGAACGAGATCGCGCTGAACATCCTGTTGGCCGCCTTGACCATCATCTTCGTCTTCGCCGTCGCGACGCTGCAGCCGCTGGCCATCTACTCCAAGGCCAACAATCCCGGCGTCGCGGATACGCAGGCGCTCAACGTCAATGGCGTCACCGGCATAGTGATGGTGTCGCTACTGGTGTGCCTGATCCCCACCACGATCGGCGCGCTGCTGTCGGCCATCGGTATCGCGGGCATGGACCGGCTGGTGCAACGCAACGTGCTGGCGATGTCCGGGCGCGCGGTGGAGGCTGCCGGCGACGTCAACACCCTGCTGCTGGACAAGACCGGCACCATCACCCTGGGCAACCGGCAGGCGGCCGCGTTCCTCCCCGTCGAGGGGGTCACCGAGGAGCAGCTGGCCGATGCCGCGCAGCTGTCCAGCCTCGCCGACGAAACCCCCGAGGGCCGTTCGATTGTGGTGTTCGCCAAGCGCAACTTCGGCCTGCGGGCCCGGACGCCCGGCGAGCTGTCCACCGCGCAGTGGGTGGAGTTCTCCGCGACCACCCGCATGTCGGGCGTCGACGTCGACGGGCAGCAGCTGCGCAAGGGCGCGGCCAGCTCGGTCGCGGCGTGGGTGCGCACCCAGGGCGGGCAGGTACCGTTCGAGCTCGGCGACATCGTCGACGGCATCTCCGCCGCCGGCGGCACCCCGCTGGTCGTCGGGCGCAGCGGTGCGGGCACCGCCGACGGGACGGCCGAGGTGCTCGGCGTCATCCACCTCAAGGACGTCGTCAAGCACGGCATGCGGGAACGGTTCGACGAGATGCGCCGGATGGGAATCCGCACGGTGATGATCACCGGTGACAACCCGTTGACCGCGAAGGCGATCGCGGACGAGGCCGGGGTCGACGACTTCCTGGCCGAGGCCACGCCGGAAGACAAGCTCGCGCTGATCAAGCGCGAGCAGGCGGGCGGCAAGCTGGTCGCGATGACCGGCGACGGCACCAACGACGCGCCCGCCCTGGCGCAGGCCGATGTCGGCGTCGCGATGAACACCGGCACCTCGGCCGCCAAAGAGGCCGGCAACATGGTCGACCTCGACTCCGACCCAACCAAGCTGATCGAGATCGTCGAGATCGGCAAGCAGCTCCTGATCACCCGCGGCGCGCTGACCACCTTCTCGATCGCCAACGACATCGCCAAGTACTTCGCCATCATCCCGGCGATGTTCGTCGGCCTGTTCCCCGGCCTGGACCTGATCAACGTCATGCGGCTGCACAGCCCGCAGTCGGCGATCCTGTCGGCGGTCATCTTCAACGCCATCATCATCGTGCTGCTCATCCCGCTGTCTTTGCGCGGCGTGCGCTACACGCCGAGCAGCGCGTCGAAGTTGTTGAGCCGCAACCTGTATATCTATGGGCTCGGCGGGATCGTCGCGCCGTTCATCGGTATCAAACTGATCGACCTCGTCATTCAATTCGTCCCGGGGATGTCCTGACATGAAGTTTTCGAACCTGTTGCGCATTCACTGGGCGGCGCTGCGCGCGCTGCTGGTGCTGACCGTCATCACCGGGATCGCCTATCCCCTGCTCATCTGGCTCGTCGCGCAGTTCCCCGGGTTGCACGAGAAGGCCGAGGGCTCGATCCTGACCGCCAACGGCAAGCCGGTCGGGAGCCGGTTGATCGGTCAGCTCTTCACCGACAAGGACGGCAACGCCCTGCCGCAGTACTTCCAGAGCCGCCCCTCGGCCGCCGGCAACGGCTATGACCCGATGTCGTCGGGGGGCAGCAACCTGGGTCCGGAGAGCACCGTCGACACGCCCGCCGACCCGGCGCTGCTCGCCGCCGGCAAGTCGGCGAGCGACGCGGGCTTCAAGCCCAGCCTGCTGACCCAGGTGTGCTCGCGCAGCGTCGCCGTGGCCTCGCTGGAGGGGCTGGACAAGGCGGCCGCGGCCCGCCCGTTCTGCACCGGCGGCGGCGTGGGCGCGGTGCTCTCGGTAATCGGCCCCCGCGACGCGCGCGGCGGCGTCGTGCATCCCACCCGGGTCGTCAGCGTCAACGAGCCGTGCCAGTCGACGCCCAGCCCGTTCGTCGCCTTCTATGAGGGCGTGCGGGTCGAGTGCGCGAAATTCGGTGAGGACTATTCCCTGGGGCAGATCGTGCCGGTGCGCGGCGCCGCGCCGGCCGAGCCCGTGGTGCCCGCCGACGCCGTCACCGCGAGCGGCAGCGGGTTGGACCCGAACATCTCCGTCGCCTACGCCGACCTACAAATCGCCCGGGTGGCCAAGGCTCGCCACGTCAGCCCGGATCAAATCCGCGCGGTCCTTGCGCAGTACCGCAGCGGCCGCGAGCTCGGCTTTTTGGGGGAGCCTTGCGTGAACGTGGTGCAAGTCAACGTGCAACTCGACCACAAATACCCCCTGTCCGGCTAGCGCCGCGGGTGGATGATGGTTGACGTGAGCGACGTCGACCGCCACCCCAAGCGGGGGGAGCTACGCATCTATCTCGGAGCGGCACCGGGTGTCGGCAAGACCTATGCGATGTTGGGCGAGGCGCACCGGCGGCTGGAGCGGGGCACGGATGTGGTGGCCGCGGTCGTCGAGACGCACGGGCGTCGCAAGACCGCCGAGATGCTTAAAGGCATCGAGACGATTTCCCCGCGCTATCTGCGCTACCGCAGCGCCAGCCTCGCCGAGATCGACGTGCCGGCGGTGCTGGCGCGTCGCCCGCAGGTGGTGCTCGTCGACGAGCTCGCCCACACCAACACCCCGGGCAGCAAGAACGCCAAACGGTGGCAGGACGTCGAGGAGCTGCTGGACGCCGGGATCACGGTGATCTCCACCCTCAACGTGCAACACCTGGAAAGCCTCAACGACGTCGTCACCCAGATCACCGGGATCGAACAGAAAGAGACCATCCCGGATTCGATCGTGCGGCAGGCCGCGCAGGTCGAGCTCATCGACATCACCCCGGAGGCGCTGCGGCGCAGGCTATCTCACGGCAACGTATACGCCCCGGACCGCATCGATGCGGCGTTGTCGAACTACTTCCGTCCCGGAAACCTCACCGCGCTGCGGGAATTGGCGTTGCTGTGGGTGGCCGACCAGGTGGACACCGCGCTGGCGAAATACCGCGCCGAGAACAAGATCACCGACGTGTGGGAGGCGCGCGAGCGGGTGGTCGTCGCGGTCAACGGGGGCACCGGTTCGGACACGCTGCTGCGCCGGGCGTCCCGGATCGCGTCGAAGTCCAGCGCGGAGCTGATGGTGGTGCACGTCGTCCGCGGCGACGGACTGGCCGGGCTTTCCGAGGCGCGGATGAGCAAGATCCGCGAACTCGCCACCAGCCTGGACGCCTCCCTGCACACGGTGGTCGGTGACGACGTACCGACCGCGCTGCTCGACTTCGCGCGCCAGATCAACGCCACCCAGTTGGTGATCGGCACCTCGCGGCGGTCGCGACTGGCGCGGATCTTCGACGAGGGCATCGAGCAGGCGGTCGTCGAGCGCTCGGGCCGGATCGACGTCCACATCGTCACCCACGAGGCCGAGGCCAAGCGCGGCCTGTCCGCCGTGGCGCTGTCCCGCCGCGAGCGACGCATCGCGTCTTGGTTGGCCGCGATCGTCACCCCCTCGGCCATCTGCACGATCGCGGTCACGTTGCTGGACCCCTATTTGGACACCAGCGCCGAAAGTGCGCTGTTCTTCATGGGCGTGCTGCTGGTCGGGCTGCTGGGCGGGATTGCGCCGGCGGCACTTTCGGCGGTGCTGTCGGGACTGCTGCTCAACTACTTCCTGATCGCTCCCCGGCACAGCTTCACCATCGCCGAACCGAGCAGCGCCACAACGGAATTGGTGCTGCTGTTGATTGCCGTCGCCGTCGCGGTGCTGGTCGACTTCGCCGCCAAACGCACGCGCGAGGCGCGGCGCGCGTCCCAGGAGGCGGAACTGCTCACACTGTTCGCGGGTTCGGTGCTGCGCGGGGCCGACCTCGAGACGCTGCTGGAACGGGTGCGGGAGGCGTACGGGCAGCGTGCGGTCAGCATGGTGCGCCGCCCCCGCGATGCGGGGGCGGCGGGCCGCAAGACGAGTGAGGTGGTCGCGTCCGTGGGCCGCGACCCGTGCGTCAACCTCGAATTCGCCGACACCGCCATCGAGGTGGGCGACGACGAGTTCTGGATGCTGCTGGCCGGCCGCAAGCTGTTCTCCCGCGACCGGCGGGTGCTCGGCGCGGTGGCGCAGCAGGCCGCCGGGCTGGTGCGGCAACGCGAACTCGTCGAGGAGGCCAGCCGGGCCGAGGCGATCGTGCGGGCCGACGAGTTGCGCCGCTCGTTGCTGTCCGCGGTCAGCCACGACCTGCGCACGCCGCTGGCCGCGGCCAAGGTGGCGGCGTCGAGCCTGCGCGCCGAGGACGTCGCCTTCTCCCCCGACGACACCGCCGAACTGCTTGCCACCATCGAGGAGTCGATCGACCAGCTGACCGCGTTGGTGGGCAACCTGCTCGATTCGTCGCGGCTGGCCGCGGGCGTGGTCCGTCCGGACCTGCGCCGGGTGTACCTCGAGGAGACCGTGCAGCGGGCCCTGGTCAGTATCGGCAAGGGCGCCACCGGTTTCTACCGCTCCGCGATCGACCGGGTCAAGGTGGACGTGGGCGACGCGGTGGTGCTGGCCGACGCGGGGTTGCTGGAGCGGGTGCTCGCGAACCTGATCGACAATGCGCTGCGCTACGCGCCCAACTGCGTGATCCGGGTCAACGCGGGACGGGTGGGCGAGCGGGTGCTGATCAACGTCATCGACGAGGGGCCGGGCATTCCCCACGGCAGCGAGGACCGGGTGTTCGAGTCGTTCCAGCGGCTCGGGGACCAGGACACCACCACGGGGGTGGGGCTGGGCATGTCGGTGGCGCGGGGGTTCGTCGAGGCGATGGGCGGCACCATCACCGCGACCGACACCCCCGGCGGCGGCTTGACGGTGGTGGTCGATCTCGCCGTGCCGGACTCGGTCGAGGCGCCATGACGCGCGTGCTGGTGATCGACGACGAACCCCAGATTCTGCGGGCGCTGCGCATCAACCTGTCGGTGCGTGGCTATGACGTGGTGACTGCGTCCACCGGCGCAGGGGCGCTGCGCGCGGCCGCCGAACACAAGCCTGACGTGGTGATCCTCGATCTGGGGCTGCCCGACATGTCCGGGATCGACGTGCTGGCCGGCCTGCGCGGTTGGTTGACCGCGCCGGTCATCGTGTTGTCCGCGCGCACCGATTCGTCGGACAAGGTGGAGGCGTTAGACGCCGGCGCCGACGATTACGTCACGAAACCCTTTGGCATGGACGAGTTCTTGGCGCGGTTGCGCGCGGCCGTGCGCCGCAACACGGCGGCGTCGGGACTCGAGCAACCGGTCGTCGAGGCGCAGTCGTTCACGGTCGACCTGGCCGCCAAGAAGGTCACCAAGCACGGGGCCGAGGTGCACCTCACGCCCACGGAGTGGGGAATGCTCGAGGTGCTGGTGCGCAACCGCGGCAAGCTGGTCGGGCGGGAGGAACTCCTCAAAGAGGTGTGGGGCCCGGCGTACGCCACCGAAACTCATTATCTACGTGTCTATCTGGCGCAGCTGCGACGCAAGCTGGAGGACGACCCCTCGCATCCCAAGCACCTGCTGACCGAGTCGGGCATGGGATACCGCTTCGAGGTGTGAGCGCGGCGGGCTTTTCGGGGGCAGTGACGAAGTGCCCGCCTCATAGCGACAACGCGCGCGCCGCTGGGCGTTACTCCCGGGCGCGCTTGCAGGCGCCCTCTCCAGGGGTAGTGACGAAGTGCCCACCTCATAGCGACAACGCACGCCGCTGGGCGCCGTCCATGGGAGCGCGAGCGGGCGCCCTCTTCCGGTAGTGACGAAGTGCCCACCTCGCAGCGACAACGCACGCCGCCGGGCGCCGTCCATGGGCGCGCAACGAGAACGACGCCCGCTCGGCAAGCGGGCCCTCTCTCTCCGGGGTTACTTACGAAGTGCCCGCCTCGCAGCGACAACGCGCCGCCGCACGCAGCGCCAGCACGCGCTGATGGATGCGGTACTCCGTCGATCGCGGCAGATAGCCGGGCCCGTACCTGCCGCGTCCCAGCCTGCACACCCGGGCCCGGCCGACCTCCCAGCGCAACGCGTCCGAGATGGCTTTCGACGGGCGACCGTGCAACCGGAAACCGTAGTCGACCAGGGCGTCATGCAATTCAGAGACGGTGGCCGGCCCGTGCACGGCCAGGTGCATCGCCAGCACGTAGCGAAGCTCGATTCCTTTGAGTGGTTCGTCCATCGGCGAACCGTCGCACACGGGGGTGACAATCCGCAGTTGTCGCTATGAGGCGGGCACTACGACACATGCTTGGGGAGAGCGCCGCGGGCGCCCGGCGCCGCGGGCGCCAAACCCGGTCCGCGCTCGGCGGCGCGCCAAACCCGCCGCCGCGGGCGCCCGGCGGCGTGCGTTGTCGCTACGAGGCGGGCACTTCGTCACTAACCCTGGAGAGGGCGCC
>NZ_LZKC01000477.1:0-14553 GCF_001672685.1 Mycobacterium sp. E2462 | reverse complement strand
GGTCGCCCGCCACGACCGGCTGCAGCATCTTGATGTCCGGCGCTCCCGCCAGGTGCTCGCCGACCGCGCCGAACATCTTGCCGACCGCGGGGGCGGTGCTGTGCGTCTTGAGGGCCTCGGGGTCGGCCCACTGCTCGACGAAGATGAAGGTCTCGCCCGATTCGTGCAGCGAGTACAGCTGGCACCCCGGCTCCTCGTGCACCTCTTCGACCGCGCGGGTGAGGATTTCGCGGACGGTGTCGACGGACTCGGGCTTGACGGTGAGGGTGGCGACGACGACGACGGGCATGCTTGGGCCTCCTGGGGTGACGGACATGACTTCTTTCGCCGGATGTCACCCTACTCACGCGAGCCGGCGCCGGGTCCGACGCGTGCCACACAAGCCGATCGTTACCAGTGTGGCGGGTGGTGTAGATGATGCCGTTGCGACTACCCTGGCCGTCATGCCCAGTAAGACCGCTGCCCGCTCCGCAACCCGAACGAGCAGGTCAAAGGCCACACCGCGGTCCAGCGGGTCACGCGGTGCCCGGCCCGCGCCGCGCCGCAAGGGCGGCAAGCCCGCCAAGCGGCGTACCCGCTCGCCGCTGGTCGCCGTCGGCGTCACCTGCGGTCGCGCCCTGCGGGCCACCTGGCTGATGGCGGCGCGGGGGACCGGCGGCGCGGCGCGGTCGATCGGGCGCGCCCACGACATCGACCCCGGCCACCGCCGCGACGGCATCGCCCTGGCGCTGCTCGCGTTGTCCGTGGTGGTCGCCGCGAGCTCCTGGTTCGACGCCGCCCGGCCCGTCGGCGCCTGGGTCGACACCTTGCTGCGCACCTTCATCGGCTCGGGGGTGTTGGCGCTGCCGGTCCTCACCGCGGCGGTGGCCGTGACGCTGATGCGCACCGAACCGCACCCCGAGGCGCGCCCCCGCCTGATCCTGGGCGCCAGCCTGATCTGCCTGTCGGTGCTCGGCCTGCGCCACCTGTGGTCGGGCTCGCCGGGGGACCCCGAGGCGCGGCGCCGCGCCGGCGGATTCATCGGCTTCGCGATCGGCGGCCCGCTTTCCGACGGGTTGACGCCGTGGATCGCGGCGCCGCTGCTGTTCATCGGCCTGATGTTCGGGTTGCTGCTGCTGACGGGGACCACCATCCGGGAGGTGCCCGACGTCGTCCGCGGCCTGTTCGGTGGCTCGGGGTATCGCGACGACGACTACGACGCTGACTACGAGGACGCCGACTACGACGACGCTGACTACGACGACGCCGATTACGACGGCGAGTTTGCGGACGACGCAGTGGATTCCGAGGCGCCCACCGAGGACTTGGCCGGGCGAGGCCCGGCCGCCGCCGAGCCATTGGGATGGCCCGCGGTGGAGTCGCTACGAGACCAGGAGGCTCCCACCGTCCCGGAGCCGGCCGTCGAGCCGGCGAAGGCGCGCGGCCGTCGCCGCGACAAGCAACAGCTGACCGAGGTGTTGGACCGGGTGGTCGAGGGCCCGTACGCGCTGCCGTCGCTGAGCCTGCTGGTGGCGGGCGACCCGCCCAAGAAGCGCAGCGCCGCCAACACGGCCATGGCCGACGCCATCAGCGAGGTGCTGAACCAGTTCAAGGTCGACGCCGCGGTCACCGGCTGCACTCGCGGCCCCACCGTCACCCGCTACGAGGTAGAGCTCGGGCCGGGCGTGAAGGTGGAGAAGATCACCGCCCTGCAAAAGAACATCGCCTACGCGGTGGCCACCGAAAGCGTGCGCATGCTGGCCCCGATCCCCGGCAAGTCCGCCGTGGGCATCGAGGTGCCCAACACCGACCGCGAGATGGTCCGGCTGGCCGACGTGCTCACCGCGCCGACGACCCGGCGCGACCACCACCCGCTGATCATCGGATTGGGCAAGGACATCGAGGGCGACTTCATCTCGGCCAACCTGGCCAAGATGCCGCACCTGCTGGTCGCGGGCTCGACCGGGTCCGGAAAGTCGAGCTTCGTCAACTCCATGCTGGTGTCGCTGCTCACCCGGGCCACCCCCGAGGAGGTCAGGATGATCCTGATCGACCCGAAGATGGTGGAGCTGACGCCGTACGAGGGCATCCCGCACCTCATCACGCCGATCATCACCCAGCCGAAGAAGGCCGCGGCCGCGCTGGCGTGGCTGGTCGAGGAGATGGAACAGCGCTACCAGGACATGCAGGCCTCGCGGGTGCGCCACATCGACGACTTCAACGACAAGGTGCGGTCCGGCGCCATCACCGCGCCGCTGGGCAGCCAGCGCGAATACCGGCCCTACCCGTACATCCTGGCGATCGTCGACGAGTTGGCCGACCTCATGATGACCGCGCCGCGCGACGTCGAGGACGCCATCGTGCGGATCACCCAGAAGGCCCGCGCCGCGGGCATCCACCTGGTCCTGGCCACCCAGCGGCCCTCGGTCGACGTCGTCACCGGACTGATCAAGACCAACGTGCCGTCCCGGCTGGCGTTCGCCACGTCGTCGCTGACCGACAGCCGCGTGATCCTGGACCAGGCCGGCGCGGAGAAGCTGATCGGCATGGGCGACGGCCTGTTCCTCCCGATGGGCGCGGGCAAGCCGATCCGTCTGCAGGGCGCCTTCATCACCGACGAGGAGATCCAGGCCGTCGTCGCCGCCTGCAAGGACCAGGCCGAGCCCGAGTACACCGAGGGCGTCACCACGGCCAAGCCCACCGGCGAGCGCACCGACGTCGATCCCGACATCGGCGACGACATGGACGTCTTCCTGCAGGCCGTCGAGCTCGTCGTGTCCAGCCAGTTCGGCTCGACCTCGATGCTGCAGCGCAAGCTGCGCGTCGGTTTCGCCAAGGCCGGCCGGTTGATGGACCTGATGGAGACCCGCGGCATCGTCGGGCCGTCCGAGGGATCCAAGGCGCGCGAGGTCCTGGTCAAGCCCGACGAGCTGGCGGGCACGCTGGCGCTGATCCGCGGCGGCAGCGACGCCGCCGGCGGGGACGGCGAAGAATGACGGGTCGCCCGCTCACAGCACCAGCAGCATCCGGGAATTGCCCAGGATGTTCGGCTTGACGTAGCTCAGGTCGAGAAACTCGGCGACACCGAGGTCATACGAGCGGCACATCTCGTCGAACACCTCGGCGGTGACGGGCGTGCCCTCGATCTCGGTGAAGCCGTGCTTGCCGAAGAACTCGGTTTCAAAGGTCAGCACGAACAGGCGCTTGAGCTGCAACTCGCGCGCCACCTCGAGCAACCGTTCCACGATCGCGTGCCCGATTCCGTGTCCCGTCATCGCCGGATCGACCGCCACCGTGCGGATTTCGCCGAGGTCCGACCACATGACGTGCAGCGCCCCGCAACCCACGACGGTGCCCGGCCGGGCCGGGTGTTCGGCGACCCAGAATTCCTGCACGGCCTCGTAGAGCGTCACGAGGTTCTTCTCCAGCAGGATCTTGCCCGCGTACGTGTCGACCAGCTCTTTGATCGCGGGAACGTCCGACGTGCGCGCGCGCCGGACTACCGCGGGGAGGCCATGCGAACTTGCGGTCACGGGTAACAGTATCGACATCGGGAACGGCGCTGCTGGTCAACCGTTATTCTGTTGCCGTGTCGGGGCAGCCGCAAACGGGTCCGGTCGCGGGTCGCGCCCACATCGCCAACCTCGCCAACACCCTCACCATGCTGCGGCTGGTGCTGGTCCCGGTGTTCCTGCTCGCGCTGTTCGCCGGTGACGGGCACCAAAGCGCCTTTCGGATCGTGGCTTTCGTGATCTTCGCGGTGGCGTGCATCACGGATCGGTTGGACGGGCTGCTGGCCCGCAACTATGGAATGGCCACCGAATTCGGTGCGTTCGTGGACCCGATCGCCGACAAGACCTTGGTCGGTTCAGCCCTGATCGGGCTGTCCATGCTGGGCGAGCTGCCGTGGTGGGTGACCGTGCTGATCCTGGCCCGCGAAGTCGGCGTCACCGTGCTGCGGCTGGCCGTCATCCGCCGCGGGGTCATCCCGGCCAGCTGGGGAGGCAAGGTCAAGACCGTGGTGCAGGTGGTGGCGATCGGGCTGTTCGTGCTGCCGTGGGCGGGAACGCCGGGCCCGTTCCGGGTGGGGGCGGCGGTGGTACTGGGTGCGGCGATCGTCCTGACGGTCATCACCGGCATCGACTACGTCGTGTCGACCGTGCGCGCGGTGCGCCGGACGGCCGCCTGAAATACCGTCGCGCCCCGGGAACCAGACCACCCTCAGCGGCGTTCACCTAGTGAGCGCCTGCCGCACTGACGTGCGTGCCGGCGGGGCTGACTTGACGAAGGAGGGCGGGATGCCGCCATTGGTGCGCGAGGTCATCGGCGACGTGCTGCGGGAGGCCCGGACGGCCCAGGGCCGCACGCTGCGCGAGGTGTCCGACACGGCGCGGGTGAGCCTCGGCTACCTCTCGGAGGTCGAGCGCGGGCGCAAGGAGCCGTCGAGCGAGCTGCTCAACGCCATCTGCGACGCGCTGGAGGTGCCGCTGTCGTCGGTGCTGACCGACGCCGGCGAGCGGATGGCTAGCGAAGAGCGGGCGGCCTACGCCGCGCCCAGCGGCACCAGCATCGACGCCTCGACGAAGGTCGTCATTCCGCCGGTGTCCTCCCTGGCGATCGCCTGACCGCCCCTCAGGGGTGGGTGGATCGGCGCCGAGCCATTAAATTGAGCGGGAAGCGCAGGACCCAACCCGGGACCGCCGGGGCCCGCGACAAGCGAAGGTGGAGCTGACTCATGGCCAATCCGTTCGTCAAGGGGTGGAAGTACCTCATGGCGCTGTTCAACTCGAAGATCGACGAGCACGCCGACCCTAAGGTGCAGATCCAGCAGGCCATCGAGGAGGCGCAGCGCACGCACCAGGCGCTGACCCAGCAGGCGGCGCAGGTCATCGGCAACCAGCGTCAGCTCGAGATGCGGCTCAACCGGCAGCTGGCCGACGTCGAAAAGCTGCAGGTGAACACCCGCCAGGCGCTCACCCTGGCCGATCAGGCCAACGCCGCCGGTGACGCCGCCAAGGCGACCGAATACAACAACGCCGCCGAGGCGTTCGCGGCCCAACTGGTGACCGCCGAGCAAAGCGTCGAGGACCTTAAAACCCTGCACGACCAGGCGCTCAGCGCGGCCGCGCAGGCCAAGAGGGCGGTCGAACAGAACGCCATGGTGCTGCAGCAGAAGATCGCCGAGCGCACCAAGCTGCTCAGCCAGCTCGAACAGGCCAAGATGCAAGAGCAGGTCAGCGCGTCGCTGCGCTCGATGAGCGAGATCGCCGCCCCCGGCAACGTCCCCAACCTCGACGAGGTGCGCGACAAGATCGAGCGCCGCTACGCCAACGCCATCGGGGCCGCCGAGCTCGCGCAGGGCTCGGTGCAGGGCCGGATGCTCGAGGTCGAGCAGGCCG
Source organism: Mycobacterium sp. E2462 (assembly GCF_001672685.1). Classification (NCBI taxonomy): domain Bacteria; kingdom Bacillati; phylum Actinomycetota; class Actinomycetes; order Mycobacteriales; family Mycobacteriaceae; genus Mycobacterium; species Mycobacterium sp. E2462. The sequence continues at coordinate 9,175 of NZ_LZKC01000477.1, read as the reverse complement.
GCGTGCAGATGGCCGGGCATTCCCGCCTGGAGCAGATCCGCGCGTCGATGCGCGGGGAGGCCCTTCCGGCCGGCGGATCCGCCGCGGGAAGCACCGCCGCCGCCCCGCGCCCCGCCGAGACGTCCGGCGGCGCGGTCACCGAACAGCCGTTCGGCCAGTAACGACGGCCTGACATGGCGGTGAAGGCTGGCGAGCGCGGCCCGTGGCGCGCGCTGCTGCAACGCGGTTTCTACGCCGCCGGCCAGCTCTCCGACGTGGTGCTTCGCCGGCTCGGCGCCGCCACCGACCCGCGGGCCCGGCAGCTGCGTCGCCGCCGTCGTGCGCTGCGGTGGGGTTTGATCTTCAGCGCCGGGTGCGTGTTCTGGGTGCTGGTGACGATGCTGCTGGCGGCCTGGGGCTGGTTCGCCCTGCTGCTGGAGATCACGGGCGCCGTCGCGGTCCTCATGGCGATCCCGGCGACGCTGCTGCTGTTTCGGTACCGCTGGCTGGGGGCGGAACCGCTGCCGTCCCCGCGGCCCGCGAACGTGCGCCGGCTGCCGCCGCCGGGCTCGGCGGCCCGGCCCGCGATGTACGCCCTGGGCGCCTCCGAGCGCGGCTTCGTGTCGCTGGTCGGGGTGATCGAGCGCGGCGCGATGTTGCCGGCCGAGGAGATTGCCGACCTCAACGCGGCGGCCCACAAGACCTCGGCGGCGATGGCCGCCACCGCCGCGGAGGTGGTGTCGCTGGAACGGGCGGCGCACTACTCCGAGTCGTCGCGCGCGCACCTGGTGCCCACCATCAACGCCTTCACCGCCCAGCTCAGCGCCGGGGTGCGCCAGTACAACGAAATGGTGACCGCCGCCGCGCAGCTGGTGTCGTCGGCCAACGGCGGCGCCCTGACGGAATCGCAGCGCTACCGCACCGAACTCGCCGGGGCGACCGACCGCCTGGTCGGGTGGGCGCAGGCTTTCGACGAACTCGGCAAGCTGCGCGGCGCGAGCTAGCTAGAACGTCGCCTTGAGCGACGGAACGGCCAGCCCGGCCAGGCCCCGCAACGTGGCCTTGAACATGTCGAAGAAGTCGAAGTAGTCGCGCCACAACGTGATTCGGCCGTCGTGCACCTCGAACACCCCGCACACCCAGAACTGCAGCCGCAGCGGCCCAAAGATCAGGGCGTCGGTGCGCTCGGTGAGGACCGCCGCGCCGTCGGCCGCGATGCGGTGGATCTTCACCTCGAAGGCGGCGCGCCCGTCCATCTGGCGGAACAGCTTCATCGCCCGGTGCCGGCCGTGGATGGTCGGCAGCCCGACGTTCTGGTAGACGAGGTTGTCGTCCAGCGCGGTCGACGCGGCGTCGAAGTCCGCGTCCTGCAGCGCGGTGAGGAAACCCTCGACCGTGCGGGTGTTCGCGTCGGTAGTTCCAGTGCCCGTTCCAGTCACCTCGGTCATGGGTGCCAGCGTAGGCCTGCGTGGCCCGTCGCGGCTGTGGCAGGGTAAGGCCGGTGCGCGTCGCCGTGGTCGCCGGGCCGGATCCCGGGCATTCCTTCCCCGCGATCGCGCTGTGCCAACGCTTCGCCGCCGCCGGCGACGAGCCGACGCTGTTCACCGGCGAGGAATGGCTCGACACCGCCCGCGCCGCCGGGTTCTCCGCCGTCCCGCTCGACGGGCTCGCGGCCATCGACGACGACGTGGACGCCGGGGCACGGATCCACCGCCGCGCGGCGCGGATGGCGGTGCTCAACGCGCCGGCGCTGACGGAGCTGGCCCCCGACCTGGTGGTGTCCGACGTCATCACCGCGGCGGGCGGCATGGCCGCCGAGCTGCTGGGCATCCCGTGGATCGAGCTGGACCCGCACCCGCTGTACCTGCCGTCGCGGGGGCTGCCGCCGATCGGCAGCGGCCTGGCGCCCGGCACCGGTGTCGGCGGCCGGATCCGCGACGCCGCCATGCGCGCGCTGACGGCCCGGTCCTGGCGCGCCGGGCTGCGGCAGCGCGCGGCCGCCCGGGTCGAGATCGGGCTGCCGGCCGCGGACCCCGGGCCGTTGCGGCGGCTGATCGCCACGTTGCCGGCGCTGGAAGTGCCCCGGCCCGACTGGCCGGCCGAGGCCGTGGTGGTGGGTCCGCTGCACTTCGAGCCGACCGACCGGGTGCTCGAGATCCCCCCGGGGGACGGGCCCGTGCTGGTCGTTGCGCCGTCGACCGCGGCGACCGGCGCCGCCGGGATGGCCGAGCTCGCGCTGGAGCGGCTGGTGCCGGGCGAGACGCTGCCGCCGGGCGCGCGGCTGGTCGTCTCGCGTCTCGGCGGGGCGGACCTGGCGGCACCGCCCTGGGCGGTCGTCGGGCTCGGCAGCCAGGCCGAGCTGCTGACCCACGCCGACCTGGTGATCTGCGGTGGTGGCCACGGCATGCTCGCCAAGACGCTGCTGGCCGGGGTGCCGCTGGTGGTGGTGCCCGGCGGCGGCGATCAGTGGGAGCTGGCCAACCGGGTGGTGCGGCAGGGCAGCGCCCGGCTGGTGCGGCCGCTGGGCGGCGACGCGCTGGTCGCCGCGGTCGCCGAGGTGCTGGCGTCGCCGGGCTATCGTCAAGCGGCGCGGCGAGCCGCCGCCACCGCGTCCGACGTCGCCGATCCCGTCCAGGTGTGCCGCGAAGCGCTGGCCGTGGCGCAGTGAGGTGGGGCATGCTGGTCGCAACCGGCGGGGAGGAGGTGTGCCGATGAGGACGGCCACGAGGGTCACCAGCTGTGTCGCCACCGCTGGGCTGCTGGCCACCGCGCTGTGGGGTGCGGAAGCGGCCCACGCCGACAACGCCGACGAGCAGCAGGCCTGCCAGTTGATGGACGACCCGAGCGCCGCCCAGCAGGGTTACGCGCCCGCCGAGTACACGTTCATGGTGTTGCGCGGTCGCATGTCGGCGCAACGGGCGCGCGACGTCATGTCACTGGCCGCCCAGGAGGTCTGCCCCAACCACATCATCGATCTGCCGGCGAGCTGGCGCTAAGCCGCGGCACGGTGTCCGGCGGTCGCCGGCTGGGTATCTTGGCTGGCGTGCGGCTAACGGAGTTCAACGAGCGGGTCGTGTTGCGATTCGGCGCCGCGTACGGTTCGTCGGTGCTGGTCGATCACGTGCTGAGCGGATTCGACGGGCGCACCGCCGCCCAGGCGATCGAGGCCGGTGTCGAGCCGCGCGAGGTGTGGCGGGCGTTGTGCGCGGATTTCGACGTCCCGCGCGAGCAGTGGTGAGCGCCGCGGCTCACTCGTAGGGCGGGTAGGGCTGGTGCCGCAGCAGTCCGGCCAGGTGGACGGCGTTGCGGGCCGCCGTCCCGGTCACCCCGGCCACCGCCTCGGGGACCTCGTCGAGGTCGTTGAAGTTGGTGCCCTGCATGGCTTCGCCGTTCCAGTAGGTGCAGCCCTGTGCGGCGATGGAGAACCCGATGTCGTTGAGCGCCTGGAACAGGTCGGCGACGATCTTGTGGGCGCCGTCCTCGTTGCCCACGACCGCCGCCACCGCGACCTTTCCGACCATGACGGGCCGCCCGGCGTTGTCCTTGTCGGACAGCTCGGCGTCGAGCCGCTCCAGGACGCGCTGCGCGACGCTGGACATGTGGCCGACCCAGGTCGGTGTCGACAGGACGAGAATGTCGGCGCGCTTGATCCTGTCCAGCAGCGCGGGCCACTCGTCGCCCGGCCCCATGTCGGCCTCGGTGCCCGGCAGTAACGCCAGGTCGACGCACCGCTGCTTGGCTCCCTCGACCCCGGCCTTGCCGAGCTCGGCCAGCAGCTGGTCGGCGATCAGGTCGCTGCTGGAGGGGGTGGGGCTCTTCTTCAGCGAACAGGTCAGCGCGAGGGCGCGCAGGGACGGCGCGGTGGCGGAGGTCGCGGGGGAGGTCATGGCGGGCGCGTACCCGGACGACGGGTGAGCAAACGGGCGGCGCGCCCGCTACCGGCGGCCCGGCGGCCGGTCGAACACGCAGTCACCGCACACCGACTGCCCGGGCAGCCGGTAGAACAGGCAGCAGCTGCGTCGCCGGAAGCCCAGGTGGGCGCCGGTGCTGACGCCGGACCCCGCCAGGATCCCGGTGCCCAGCAGGTCGCCGGTCGTCGCGGCGATCCGGCGGCGCAGGTCGGGTCGCGCCGCGCACAGGGCGCGGGCGGCGCCGAACAGCGCCGACGCCACATTGCCGGCCAGCAGCGCCGGGGCCAATTTGACGCGCAGGCCGGCGGCGAGCGGGTGCAGGTGGCGCTCGACGACGGCGCGGTACAGCTCGCCGGCGGGGTCGTCGCCGACGGGATCCCCGACGGGTTCGGGCAGCCGCAGCCGCGCCCCGTCGGCCGCGCGCTGCAGCTCGTCGAGGCGGGGCAGGACGCGGTGCGCGAGCGCGCACGCCAGCACCGGTGACCACAGCCGGCTGGCGTGGGCGAGGTGGACCAGCGAGGCCCCGATCCGCAGATCGGGGGTGCCGTAATACCTGGCGGTGGCGTCGACGAGGTCCGCGTAGCCGTCGGCGTAGCACCGCCACACCGGGCGCCAGGCCTGCGCGCCCGACCCCTGGTCCGGGCCCACGGTGAGCGCGAAAAAGCCGCCATAGGAGGCTATTTCGGCGAGCTGGGCAGAGATGTCCATCGACGCGCCGCCCTTCTCGCTCCGGCCGATCCGGCGCCCGATGTTGCCACACCCGCGACGCGCCCGGCGTGTCACACTTGGATCGAACACCTGTTCGGCTACTGTGGGGATCGTTCGCCAGAGTCAACTTGTCGGTGGCCTTCTCTAGTGTCACCGCCAACCGACCGATACCGGTCAGACGAACACACTGGACTATAGGAGAGGCATCATGGCGCAAGCCCCCGATCGCGAGAAGGCTCTCGAACTGGCGATGGCCCAGATCGAGAAAAGCTATGGCAAAGGCTCGGTGATGCGGCTCGGCGACGAGATGCGCCAGCCGATCTCGGTCATCCCGACCGGTTCCATCGCCCTGGACGTGGCGCTGGGCATCGGCGGCCTGCCGCGCGGGCGGGTCGTGGAGATCTACGGCCCGGAGTCGTCGGGTAAGACCACCGTCGCGCTGCACGCGGTGGCCAACGCTCAGGCCGCCGGCGGTGTGGCGGCGTTCATCGACGCCGAGCACGCCCTGGACCCCGACTACGCCAAGAAGCTGGGCGTGGACACCGATTCCCTGCTGGTCAGCCAGCCCGATACGGGGGAGCAGGCCCTCGAGATCGCCGACATGCTGATCCGTTCCGGCGCGCTGGACATCCTGGTCATCGACTCGGTGGCGGCCCTGGTGCCGCGCGCGGAACTCGAGGGCGAGATGGGGGACAGCCACGTCGGCCTGCAGGCCCGGCTGATGAGCCAGGCGCTGCGGAAAATGACTGGCGCGCTGAACAATTCGGGCACCACGGCGATCTTCATCAACCAGCTGCGGGAGAAGATCGGGGTCATGTTCGGCAGCCCGGAAACCACCACGGGTGGAAAGGCCTTGAAGTTCTACGCGTCGGTGCGCATGGACGTGCGCCGGATCGAGACGCTCAAGGACGGCACCAACGCGGTCGGTAACCGCACCCGGGTGAAGATCGTCAAGAACAAGGTGTCGCCGCCGTTCAAGCAGGCCGAGTTCGACATCCTCTACGGCCGCGGCATCAGCCGCGAGGGGTCGCTGATCGACATGGGCGTGGAGCAGGGCTTCATCCGCAAGTCCGGTTCCTGGTTCACCTACGAGGGCGAACAGCTCGGCCAGGGCAAGGAGAACGCCCGCAACTTCCTGATGGAAAACGACGACGTGGCCAACGAGATCGAGAAGAAGATCAAGGAAAAGCTCGGCATTGGCGCGGTCGTGACCGATGACTTGTCCGATGACAGCGTCCTGCCCGCCCCCGTCGATTTCTGAGCCCTCCCGCGAGGAGCAGGCGCGGTCTCTGTGCCTGCGCCTGCTCACCGCGCGGGCGCGCACCCGGGCCGAACTACGCGGCCACCTGGACAAACGGGGCTATCCCGCCCAGGTCAGCGACGCGGTGCTCGACCGGCTGGCCGCCGTCGGCCTCGTCGACGATGCCGACTTCGCCGAGCAGTGGGTGCGGTCGCGCCGGGTCAACGCGGGCCGCAGCAAGCGCGCGTTGGCCGCCGAGCTGCGCACCAAGGGCGTGGACAAGGACGTGATCACCGCGGCGCTGGCCGGGATCGACGCCGGCGCCGAACGCGACCAGGCCGAACAACTCGTGCGGTCCAAGCTGCGCCGGGAAACGCTGGCCGGCGACGGTGACGGTGACGGTGACGGTGACGGCAGAGCCGACGGCGACGCGCGGCTGACCCGCCGGCTGGTGGCGATGCTGGGCCGCCGCGGCTACGGCCAGAGCCTGGCGTGCGAGGTGGTGTTCGCCGAGTTGGCCGCCGAACGGGAGCGCCGGCGGGTCTGAGCGGGCCGGGTGGGACGAGCCGGGCGTCCGGCCACCGCCGTACCATGGCTCCGTGACTTCCATGGTGATGCAAGGCGACCCCGCCCAGGCGGCGGTGCCGGAGCGCACCTACCAGGTCCGCACCTACGGCTGCCAGATGAACGTCCACGACTCCGAGCGGTTGGCCGGACTGCTGGAGGCGGCCGGGTACCGGCGCGCCGCCGAGGACGCCGACGCCGACGTGGTGGTGTTCAACACCTGCGCCGTGCGGGAAAACGCCGACAACAAGCTGTACGGCAACCTCAGCCACCTGGCGCCGCGCAAGCGGGGCAACCCCGAGATGCAGATCGCGGTGGGCGGTTGCCTGGCTCAGAAGGACCGCGACGCGCTGCTGCGCAAGGCGCCCTGGGTCGACGTCGTCTTCGGCACGCACAACATCGGCTCGCTGCCGACGCTGCTCGAGCGGGCCCGGCACAACCGGGTTGCGCAGGTGGAGATCGCCGAAGCGCTCCAGCAATTCCCCTCATCACTGCCCAGCGCCCGCGAATCCGCTTACGCCGCTTGGGTTTCCATCTCCGTCGGGTGTAACAACACGTGCACCTTCTGCATCGTGCCGTCGCTGCGCGGCAAAGAGGTGGATCGCAACCCGGCCGACATTCTGGCCGAGGTGCGGTCGCTGGTGGCCGACGGCGTGCTCGAGGTCACGCTGCTGGGCCAGAACGTCAACGCCTACGGGGTGTCCTTCGCCGACCCGGCGCAGCCTCGCGATCGCGGCGCGTTTGCGCGGCTGTTGCGGGCCTGCGGCGAGGTCGACGGGCTCGAGCGCGTGCGCTTCACCTCGCCGCACCCGGCCGAATTCACCGACGACGTCATCGACGCCATGGCGACGACGCCCAACGTCTGCCCCGCCCTGCACATGCCGCTGCAATCCGGCTCCGACCGGATGCTGCGCGCGATGCGCCGCTCGTACCGGGCCGACCGGTACCTAAGCATCATCGACCGCGTGCGCGCCGCCATGCCGCACGCCGCGATCACCACGGACCTGATCGTCGGGTTTCCCGGCGAGACGGAAGAGGACTTCGCCGCCACCCTCGACGTCGTGCGGCAGGCCCGCTTCGCTGCCGCGTTCACCTTCCAGTACTCCAAGCGGCCCGGCACCCCGGCCGCGGAACTTGACGGGCAGCTGCCCAAAGCCGTTGTGCAGGAACGCTACGAGCGGTTGATCGAACTGCAGGAGGCCATCTCCTGGGAGGGCAACCAGGCCCTGATCGGTGACACCGTCGGGGTTTTGGTCGCCGCGGGGGAGGGCCGCAAGGACAGCCACACCGCCCGGATGACGGGACGCGCCCGCGACGGTCGGCTGGTGCACTTCTCCGTCGACGGGGCGCGCGACGTCCGCCCGGGGGACGTCGTCACCACCGCGATCACCCAGGCCGCGCCGCACCACCTCATCGCCGACGCCGGCGTCCTGAGCCACCGGCGCACCCGCGCCGGCGACGCGGCCGCCGCGGGCCGGCGTCCGGTCGGCATCGGCCTCGGCATGCCCGCCGTCGGGCCGCCCACCGGCCCGCCCGAACCCCTTGGATGCGCCAGATGACGAAGAAGACCGACAAGCACGACCCGCGGCTCGACGCGCTGCGGACCGAGATCGAGGCCGCCGAACGCCGGGTGGCGCGCGGAATCGACCCGGGCACCAGGGGTTTCGTCGTGTCGATCCTGGTATTCGTGTTGCTGGGGTCGTTCATCCTGCCGCACACCGGCGCGGTGCGCGGCTGGGACGTGCTATTCAGCAGCCACGGCGCGGGTGCGGCCGCGGTGGCCCTGCCGTCGCGGGTGTTCGCCTGGCTGGCGCTGGTGTTCGGCGTCGGGTTCTCGATGCTCGCGTTGGTGACGCGGCGCTGGGCGCTGGCCTGGGTGGCCTTGGCGGGATCGGCGCTCGCCGACGCCGCGGGCCTGCTCGCGATCTGGTCGCGCCAGACAGTCGCGGCGGGACATCCCGGCCCGGGATGGGGCCTGATCGTCGCGTGGGTCACGGTGATCCTGCTCAGCTACCAGTGGGCCCGCGTGGTCTGGTCGCGCACCATCGTCCAGCTCGCCGCCGAACAGGAGCGCCGCCGGCTGACCGCGCAGCGCCAGGCCACCACGCTGCTCGACGAGCTCGACGACACGGCCCACCCGGACGGCGGCACGCCGGCGAGTTAGGACCGGCGCGTCAGCGCCGCCGCGGCGGCCTGCGCCCACTCCCGCCATTGCTCGGCGTTCGCCCTAGCCTGCTCGGCCTCCTTGGTGCGGCCGGCCGCGGCGGCCTTGCGGGCCTGCTGCTCGTACTGCTCGACCCGCGCCTGGAACTGCTCGGCGCGGGCCTGGGCCTGCGGATCCGACCACCCGGCCTCGCCGGCGTCGCGCACCTTCTTCTCGACGGCCCGCAGCCGACGCTCCAGGTCGGCGGACCGCTCCCGCGGCACCTTACCGATCGCGTCCCACTTCTCGGTGATCGAGCGCAGCGCGGCCCGGGCGGCGTCGTGGTTGCCGGTGTCGATCCTCTCCGCCTCGGCCAGCAACGCCTCCTTGGCGGTCGCGTTGGCCGCCAGCTCGGCGTCCTTCTCCGCGGTGACCGCGTTGCGGGCCGCGAAGAAGACGTCCTGGGCGGCCTTGAAGCGGCGCCACAACGCGTCGTCGACCTCTTTGCTGGCCCGGCCGGCGGCTTTCCACTCGGCGAGCAGCTTGCGGAACTCGGCGCTGGTGGCCCCCCAGTCCGTCGAGTCCGACAGCGCCTCGGCCCGCTCGCACAGTCGCTCCTTGGCGTGACGG
>NZ_LZKC01000476.1:0-636 GCF_001672685.1 Mycobacterium sp. E2462 | reverse complement strand
TGATCCACTCGGCACGGCCCCAACGCGCCCACGCCCAGCCCATCACCACCGCCGTCAACAGAGAAGCGCCCGCGCGGGCAAGCACCATTTCGGGCGCACCGGGAAACGCGACGGCGGTGGCCACCAGGACAACGGGATTGATCGCCGGCGCGGCCAGCATGAACGCCAGCGCCGCGGCGCCCGTCGCCCCGCCGTCGCCGAACAATCGCCGCGCCAACGGCACCGAGCCACACTCGCAGCCGGGCAGCGCCGCCCCGCCGATGCCCGCGGCGAGCACCGCCAGCCCTGGGCGCCGGGGCAGCCAGCGGGCCAGGCGCTGCGGCGAGACGAACGCCGCGATCAGGCCGCTGACCACGACACCGAGAACCAGGAACGGCACAGCCTGCACGAAGACCCCGCAGAACACCGTCCCCACGGTCGACAGCGCGGCGCTGTCGAGGACCGTGGCGCGCAGCGTCGTCGCCGACAGCGCGCAGATCAGCAGGAGGCCGACAAGGACTTCCATGGACCCCGGCCGCAGACTGCGCCCGGATTTCAGCGTCGGCACCGCACCATTATTCCGCGCGGGCGCTTCTCTGTTGACGGCGGTGGTGATGGGCTGGGCGTGGGCGCGTTGGGGCCGTGCCGAGTGGATCA
>NZ_LZKC01000475.1:0-27257 GCF_001672685.1 Mycobacterium sp. E2462 | reverse complement strand
AGCGCAGGCGTACCAAGGCGACAGCGACCAACCGCTGGGCGGCTACCTGGCCGTCCTGGTCGTCTACAGCCTCGTGGTGACGATCGCGACGGTGGCGGCCCTGGTCACCGGGCGCACCTTGCCGTCGCGGTGGAGGATCGGTGACCTTGTGACTGTTTCCCTTGGCACGCACAAGCTTTCGCGCACCCTGACCAAGGACGCGGTAACCAGCCCGTTGCGGGCTCCCTTCACCCAGTACGCCGGCACCGGCGGCCCTGCCGAGGTGATGGAGGAGGTCAGGGGGCAGAGTCAGCTGCGGCACAGCCTAGGCGAGCTGCTCACCTGCCCGTTCTGCCTGGACATGTGGGTGGCCACCGGGTTCACCATCGGACTGGTCTTCGCGCCGCGGTTCACCCGCCTGGTCGCGGGCGTGTTCACCGCGCTGACCGGGGCCGACTTCCTGCAGCTCGGCTACGCCATCGCCCAGCGCTCCGCCGAGAAGTAACCGGGCCGTCAGCCCGTCTTGGGCATCGGAATGCCCTCGCTGGCCGCGAAGTCGGCGTCGCCCTCCGACGACAGGCCGATCGAGACGACCGACCGGGCGAACAGCGCGTCGGTGAGATAGGCCAGCGACACCGCCCACCGGTTGACCCCGCGGGGAATGGCGTAGAGGTGATAGGCCCGCGTGACCACCTTGGCCGGGAATCCGGACAGGTGCACGTTGAGCGGGTTGGCCACCGCGTAGTGCGGCCCGAGGTCGACCACCAGCCCCAGGTTGCGGTGCTTGTACTCCTTGGGTGTGCCGCGGCCGAGGCTGGCGGCCACGTTGCGGGCCAGCACCTTGCCCTGCCGGGTGGCGTGCTGGGCGGTCGGCGGCGTGACCTTGCCGGGCTGGGTCAGGTCCGGGACCGCGGCGGCGTCCCCGGCCGCGAACACGTCGGGGTGCTCCGGCACCTGGAGGTCGGCCTGCACGGTGAGCCTGCCCTTTTCCACCGGCAGTCCCAGGTCCTGGATCAGCGGCGCCCCGGTCACGCCGGTCACCCAGGCCAGGGTGCGGGTGTCGACTCGCGAATCATCGGTCAGCACAACGTGATCCGGGTGGGCTTCCTTGAGGGTCACGCCGAGGCGGACGTCGATGCCGCGCCGGCGCAGCACCTTGAACGCGGCGTCGCTGAGCTTCTGGCCCACCTCGGGCATCACCTGCTCGGCAAGGTCGAGCAACACGAAGTGGACGGAGCCGGGGTCGAAACGCATCTGCTTGGCCGCCGCGTCGGCCAGCGCCCGCAGCTGGGCCACCAGCTCGGTGCCCGAGTACGACGCCCCGACCACCACGACGGTGCGCCGGGCGGCCGCCACCTGCGGGTCGTCTTCGATGTTGGCCAGCTCGAGTTGCTCGATGAAGTGGTCGCGCAGGTACAGGGCCTCGGCCGTCGTTTTCAGCCCGCGCGCGTAGCGCGCCAGGCCCGGCACGTCGAACAGTCGCGTCACCGAGCCCGGCGTGAGCACCAGCCGATCCCAGGACAGGCTGTGGCTGCGTTCCTCCGGGTCGCGGTAGGTCAACGTGTGCTGCGCCAGGTCGACGCCGTCGACACGGCCGCGCACCGCGCGCACGCCCTTGAGCGTGTTGGCCAGCGGCACGGCGACGAACCGCGCGTCGACCACGCCGCCGGCGACGTCGGGCAGCAACGGCGTGTACAGCATGTAGTCGACGGGGGAGATGATCGTGATGTCGACCGATTCCCGTTGCCGGCGAAAGATCCGCGCCAGGCGACGGGCGCAGGTGAATCCGGTGAAGCCGCTTCCGACGATCACAATTGAGGTCACCGAAGCCAGTGTAGGCGGGCCGGGCACGGCGGGCCCGGTCGGCGCCGTGGGCCGTGGAGCCGTCGGCGCCCAACGTCGTTGCGTCCCTAGGTGTTACGACATTCGGGCGAAAAACGGTCTCGCATCGCCGGGACGGCAATCCGTCCCCAATTCGCTTCGGTTGCCGACAGCCGCTTCGTTTCGCGGCCTGCCCGAGCGACGATGGGGTAGCCGCAGAATTCGCTTCGCGGCCCGCGACCTGCGTAGAGTGTGGAAGTCGCAAGCGCCTTTTCCGCTGCGGCGCCGCGAGTGAACGGGGTGAAGCGATGCGTACCGAAGACACCGCGATCGTCGCCCAGCTGGCCGAACTGGTCGCCAGCCTCGAGCGCGACGGCTTGAAAACCGCGAGTGGGCTGCGCGAACTGCTCGACACCGGGCTGCGCCACGTCGCCGGATCCCAGTACGCGGGCATCACGCTGGCCGAGAAGAACAAGACGGTCACCAACGTCGTCTCCACGCACCGCTACCCGAAGGTCCTGGACAGCATCCAGAACCAATTCGGTGAGGGCCCCTGCCTCGAGGCCGCCTGGCAGCACCACGTGATCCTCATCAACGATCTCGACGGTGAGCAGCGCTGGCCGCGCTACCGCCGGCACGCGATCGAGCAGACCCCGATCCGCTCCATCCTGTCGTTCCAGATGGCGGTCGACGGGGGCAACATCGCCGCGCTGAACTTCTACGCCGACGAGCCGCAAGCCTTTAGCGACGACGCGGTCATGTTGGGCGACGTCTTCGCCACCCACACCGCGCTGGCCTGGTCGATCCTGCGCCACCAGGACCAATTCCGCAGCGCGTTGGCGTCCCGCGACGTCATCGGGCAGGCCAAAGGCGTCATCATGGAGCGGTTCAACCTCGACGCGATCGAGGCGTTCGAGCTGCTCACCCGGCTGTCGCAGCAGTCCAACACCAAGCTGGCCGACCTGGCGTCCGCCCTGATCGACAGCGAACACCCCCTCAAGCCGCGCAACTCCTGACGCCCGCCGTCACCCCAGCGGAATCGGGGCGGGCCTGCGCTCGGCGATCAACCGCTCGCCCAGGTCGTAGTCGTCGTCGGCGTTGAAGGTGAGCACCCCGACCAGGGTGTTCCCCGAGTCGTACCACACTGTGAAGCCGTCGCCGCGCTCTTGAAGCCGGCTGCGTTCGTAGCCGTCCCCCCAGGCGTGGTATTTCAGTGTGGCGTCGCCGATCGTGGTCCAAAAACCCGGCACTGCATCCCATTTCGCGTCCCGGCCCGCGGCGCGCGCACCGGCGACCGTCCCCTGGTCGACGGCGTCCTGCCAATGCTCGACCGCCACGGGGCGCCCGGCCGTGGCGTTGGTGGCCAACGCCACGTCACCCGCGGCGTAGATGCCCGGCGCGGCGGTGGCCATGTCGGCACCGACGACGATGCGGGACTCGCGCACCTCCAGGCCGGCCGCGGCGGCGAGACCGCTCTGCGGCGCCACGCCGGTGGCGGCGAGCACCAGGTCGCAGTCGATGGTGACTCCGTTGTCCAGCCGCACACCGGCGTCGGTGATCTCCTGCACCCGCGCCCCGCCGACATGGCGCGCACCCGCCGCGGTGATGAGGTCCCGCAGCCGTTCGGCGGCCTGGGGACCCAGCCGCCTCTCCTGCGGAAGTCGGCTTGGGGCAACCAAAGTCGTCGAGACGCCGCGGCCCGCCAACGACGCGGCGGCCTCGCAACCGATGAACCCCGACCCGATCACCACGGCCGACGCGGCGCCGCCGGTCGCCCCGCGCAACGCCCGCGCGTCGGCCAACGACCGCAGCAGCAGGGCGCGCTCGCCCCCCGGCACCGGTGGGGCCGACGGGGCGGCGCCGCACGCCAGCACCAACGCGTCGAAGCCGTACCGGCGGCCGGCCGCGTACACGGCGCGGTCACCGACGTCGAGCCGATCCACCGCCGCCCCGGGCTCGAAATGTATTGCCTGCTCGGCAAACCACCCCGCGGGGTGCAACTCGACATCGTCGGTCTCGCCGCGCAGGTACTCCTTGCTCAGCGGCGGCCGGGCGTACGGAAGGTCGGTGTCGGCGCTGAGGATGCGCACCGGGGTGTGGGCGTCGTGTTCGCGGAACGCCTCCGCCGCGGCCACCCCGGCCGGTCCGCTGCCCACGATGATCAGTCCCGGCTCAGTCACCCCCCGGTGATACCCACGGCGGGCAGCAGCGACACGACCGGCGCGGTTTCGACCGGTGTGGGGCGGGTATGTGCCTTGCACATGAAGGCAGTCACCTGGCACGGCAAGCGCGACGTACGGGTGGAGTCGGTGCCCGACCCCAAAATCGAGCATCCCACCGACGCCATCATCGAGGTCACGACCACCAACATCTGCGGTTCCGACCTACACCTGTACGAGATTCTCGGGGCGTTCATGAACCCGGGCGACATCCTCGGCCACGAACCGATGGGCATCGTGCGCGAGGTGGGCGGCGAAACCGGTGACCTGAAGGTCGGGGACCGCGTCGTCATCCCCTTCCAAATCTCCTGTGGCAGCTGCTACATGTGCAACGGGCAGCTCTACACCCAGTGCGAGACCACCCAGGTACGCGAGCAGGGCATGGGCGCCGCGCTCTTCGGCTACTCCCAGCTCTACGGGGAGGTGCCCGGCGGCCAGGCCGAACTGCTGCGGGTGCCGCAAGCCCAGTTCACGCACATCAAAGTGCCTGACGGGCCGCCGGATTCGCGCTTCGTCTACCTTTCGGACGTGCTGCCCACCGCCTGGCAGTCGGTGGCCTACGCCGACATTCCCGACGGCGGCACGGTCACGGTGCTGGGTTTGGGGCCCATCGGCGACATGGCGGCGCGCATCGCCGACCACCTGGGTTACCGGGTCATCGCCGTGGATCTGGTGCCCGAGCGGCTCGGCCGCGCCGCGCAGCGCGGCATCCACACCATCGATCTGGGCAAGCTCGACGCGCCGCTGGGCGACGCGATCCGCGACCTGACCGACGGCCGCGGCTCCGATTCGGTGATCGACGCGGTGGGCATGGAGGCGCACGGATCCCCGACCGCCAAGCTGGCGCAGCAGGCGGCCGGGCTACTGCCGGACGCGCTGGCCAAGCCCCTGCTGCAAACCGCCGGCGTGGACCGGCTGCACGCCCTGTACTCGGCCATCGACATCGTGCGCCGCGGCGGCACCATCTCGCTGATCGGGGTGTACGGCGGCACGGCCGACCCGCTGCCGATGCTGACGCTGTTCGACAAGCAGGTCACGCTGCGGATGGGTCAGGCCAACGTCAAGAGGTGGGTCGACGACATCATGCCGCTGCTGACCGACGACGATCCGTTGGGCGTGGACACCTTCGCCACCCACGTCCTGCCGCTGGACCAGGCGCCGCACGGGTACGACATCTTCCAGAAGAAAGAGGACGGGGCGGTCAAGGTGCTGCTCAAACCCTGATTTCGGCCCGCTCGTGTTACGAATAGGCAACGGCGCCAGGGCGTTTCGGACGTTTGTTTGGTAGGCCCTGCGCTCGGGTATCAGCTGCGCCATGACATCCGAAGCCACTGCCCCCACGCCCACCGGAGAAGTATGGCCCGGCCGGGCGTACCCTCTGGGCGCCACCTACGACGGCGCGGGCACCAACTTCGCGTTGTTCAGCGAGGTCGCCGAGCGCGTCGAGTTATGCCTGTTCGACGAGGACGGCACCGAAAGCCGCGTCCCGCTGCCCGAGGTGGACGGGTTCGTCTGGCACGCCTACATCCCCAACATCGAGCCGGGCCAACGCTACGGCTACCGCGTGTACGGCCCCTACGAGCCGGAGAACGGGTTGCGCTGCAACCCGAACAAGCTTCTGGTGGACCCGTATTCGAAAGCCATCGACGGTAGCTTCGAGTGGAACCAGTCGCTGTTCAGCTACAACTTCGGCGACCCCGACAGCCGCAACGACGACGACTCGGCGCCCAGCATGCCCAAGTCGGTCGTGATCAACCCGTACTTCGACTGGGGCAACGACCGACCGCCGGACCATCAGTACGCCGACACCGTCATCTACGAGGCGCACGTCAAAGGCCTGACGCAGACCCACCCCGACATTCCGGAGCAGCTGCGCGGCACCTACGCCGGCGTCGCCCACCCGGTGATCATCGACCACCTCAAGAGCATCGGCGTCACCGCGATCGAGCTGATGCCGGTGCACCACTTCGCCAACGACTCCACGCTGGTCGACAAGGGGCTGTCGAATTATTGGGGCTACAACACCATCGGGTTCTTCGCGCCCGACTTCAAGTACTCCAGCGCGCGTTCGCCGGGCGGGCAGGTGCAGGAATTCAAGGCGATGGTGCGCGCCCTGCACGAGGCCGACATCGAGGTCATCCTCGACGTCGTCTACAACCACACGGCCGAGGGCAACCACATGGGTCCCACGTTGTCCATGCGGGGCATCGACAACGCCGCCTACTATCGGCTCGTCGACGACGACAAGCGCTACTACATGGACTACACCGGCACCGGCAACAGCCTCAACGTCGGGCATCCGCACGCCCTGCAGCTGATCATGGATTCGCTGCGCTACTGGGTCACCGAGATGCACGTCGACGGGTTCCGCTTCGATCTGGCCTCGACGCTGGCCCGCGAGTTCTACGACGTTGACCGGCTGAGCGCGTTCTTCGAATTGGTGCAGCAGGACCCGACGGTCAGCCAGGTCAAGCTCATCGCCGAACCGTGGGACGTCGGCCCCGGCGGCTACCAGGTGGGCAACTTCCCGCCGCAATGGACCGAGTGGAACGGCAAGTACCGCGACACCGTCCGGGACTTCTGGCGCGGTGAGCCCTCGACCCTCGACGAGTTCGCCTACCGGCTCTCCGGATCGGCCGACCTCTACGAGCACACCGCGCGCCGGCCGGTCGCGTCGATCAACTTCGTCATCGCCCACGACGGTTTCACCCTGCGTGATCTGGTGTCCTACAACGAAAAGCATAACGAGGCCAACGGCGAGGACAACAACGACGGCGAGAGCCACAACCGGTCGTGGAACTGCGGCGTGGAGGGGCCGACCGACGATCCCGAGGTGCTCGCGCTGCGCGCCCGTCAGGAGCGCAACTTCCTGACCACCCTGTTGCTCTCGCAGGGCGTGCCGATGATCTGCCACGGCGACGAGCTGGGCCGCACGCAGAACGGCAACAACAACGGCTACTGCCAGGATAACGAGCTGACCTGGATCGACTGGGCCACCGCCGACAACGGCCTGCTGGATTTCACCAAGGTGGTGTCGGCGCTGCGCGCCGAGCACCCGGTGTTTCGGCGGCGCCGCTTCTTCTCCGGCAAGCCGCTCGGGCGCCGCGGGCAGGACGGCCTGCCCGACATCGCCTGGTTCACCCCCGAGGGCGCCGAGATGACCGAGGAGGACTGGGGCGCGGGCTTCGCGAAGTCCGTCACGGTGTTCCTCAACGGCCACGGCATCCCCGACCGCGATCCCCGCGGGCAGCGGGTGCTCGACGACTCGTTCTTGCTGTGCTTTAACGCGCACTACGAGCCGATCGAATTCACTTTGCCACCGAAGGAATTCGGTGCATCGTGGCGTCTGGTGGTGTTCACCGGGCCCGAGGAGGAGACGCCCGCGGAGGAGGTGCCGGGTGGCGGCACGCTGACCGTCGACGCGCACACCGCGGTGGTGTTGCAGGCCCCCGACGGCGGTTAGACCGCCGGGAGCGCGCGCCCCGCCCACCCGAACACGGCCCGGCGCTAGGAACTTCGTCACGTTTTCGCGCACAATGTTGACGCGGCCGAACCGTTCGGCGCGACGCGTCGACAGGGGTGGCTCGTGAGCGGGATCCGCGACGACCGCGTGAGGCCGGCGCTGGGCTGGTGCGCCGGGGCGGCCGTCGTCGTGGTGCTGTTGGCCGCCGCGGTGACCTGGCTGGGCTGGACCACCCGAACCGAGGCGTTGACGCGCATCTACCCGAGCTGGCCGCCGATGACGCCGTGGACCGCGCTGTCGTTGGCCGCGCTGGGGGTGGGGATCGTGTTGCAGTCGGGTCGGCCGTCGCGCGGGCGGGTGTGGACCGGGCGCGGCTTGGCCGCGGCGGCGGGTCTGCTGGCCGTGGTCTTCCTCGCCGAGTACGGGGCCGGGCGCTCCTTCGGGGTCGACCGGGTCTGGTTCGCCGACACGGTGCGACGGTGGCAGACGACCCTGCCGGGCCGGCCGAGCCCGCAGACGGCGGCGTCCGTCCTGCTGGTGGCCGCCGCCGTCGCGCTGGTGCGCGTCGATCGCGGGACCCGGCTGCTGCGTCCGTTGTGCATGGCGGCGGGCGCGGTCGTTCCCCTCGTGACCGTCGGCGCCTACCTGTTCGACGCGATCGCGCTGGTGGGGGTGTCCCCGTCGACCGGGCAGGCCGTGTCCACGGCGTCGGCGCTGCTGCTGCTCGTCGCCGCGATCGCGCTGACGCGCCCCGACACCCTGCCGCTGGCGTGGCTGCTCGCCCGACCCGACGGGGTGTCGCTGGCACGGCTGGCCGGCATCTTCGCCGGCTTCCCGATCGTCGTCGCCCTGTCCCGGCCGGCCTTCTCGGGGATGGGCCTGGACGAGCACGCGCAATGGACCTTCGCCATCCTGCTGGGCACGCTGATCGCCGGGGCCGTCACCTTCTACTTCAGCCAGCGCGAGCAACAGCTGCTGATCGAAAAGGAGCTGGTCAGCAAGGAGCGCGCCGAGGCCGAGGCGCGCTACCGCATCCTCGCCGACAACGCGGTGGACATCATCGTCCACCTGCGCGGCGCGGACGCCGTGTGGGTGTCGCCGTCGGTCCAGACGTCGCTGGGCGGACCGCTGGATCGCTGGATGGGGCCCGAGTTCCGCCGCCGCGTCCACCCCGAAGACCGTGACGGGCTGGCGTCCGTGCTGACCCGGATCGCCGGCGGTGAGCCGGTCCTGCACCGGTTCCGCCTGCGGTCCACCGACGACGCCTACCACTGGGTCGACGGCCACGGGAAGCCCTACCTCGGCGCCCACGGGCGC
Organism: Mycobacterium sp. E2462; assembly: GCF_001672685.1. Lineage (NCBI taxonomy): Bacteria > Bacillati > Actinomycetota > Actinomycetes > Mycobacteriales > Mycobacteriaceae > Mycobacterium > Mycobacterium sp. E2462. The sequence continues at coordinate 18,458 of NZ_LZKC01000475.1, read as the reverse complement.
GCGGACGGGCTGATCGCGGCGCTGCGCATCGTCGACGATCAGGTCGAAGCCGAGCGGCGGCTCGAACGGTTGGCCCGGTTCGACACCTTGACCGGCTTGGTGAACCGAGCCGAAGCCCTCCGGCGACTCGATGTCGCGCTGGCGCCGCCGCAACCCTTCGGCACCTGCGTGGGCGTGCTGTTCTGCGACGTCGACCGCTTCAAGCAGATCAACGACACCTGGGGACACGGGATCGGTGACGCCGTCCTGGCGACGCTGGCGGCGCGCATCCGCGGCAGCGTCCGCAAAGGGGACACCGTCGGCCGGACCGGCGGTGACGAGATGCTGGTCCTGCTGCCCGGTGTCGAGAAACTCGAGGAGGTCACCCGCATCGCCGAGAAGATCCGCGATCGTGCGGCCGAGCCGATCATCCTCTCCGGCAACGAGATTCGCGCTACCTTGAGCATCGGCGCCACCCTCGCCGGGTCGGGCGAGGCCGTCGACGCGATCATGGCCCGGGCGGACGCCGCCATGTATCGCGCCAAGTCGGGCCACTGCAACGCCATCAGCCCCATCTGAGCCGCAATCCGCCCTAACCGTTCCCGGCGCCGCCGCGGGCCGATACGCTGGGGCTGCGGTCGGCGTTACAAGAAGGGGCGAATATGTCACGGACAGTCGTGGTCGGCGCGTCGAGCGGGCTCGGTCGCTGCATCGGTGTGGGGCTCGCGCAGCGCGGCCATCAGGTGGCGCTGCTGGCCCGGCGGCGCGAGCGCATCGACGCCGCGGCCACCGAGGCGGGGCGGGGCGCCACTGCGATCGCCTGCGACGTCACCGACGAGGCGTCGTGCCGGGCCGCGATCGACGCCGCCGCCGACGCGCTGGGCGGCATCGACAACATCATCTACACGCCCGCGGTCGGGCCGCTGGTCCGCATGGTCGACACCGACGCCGCGACCTGGCGGCGCATCTTCGACACCAACGTCATCGGCGCGGCCCTGGTCACCGCGGCGGCGGTGCCCCATTTGACGGCGGCGGGGGGCAAGGCGGTCTACCTGTCCTCGGACGCGGGCACGTTCGGGCCGCCGTGGCCCGGCCTGGGCGCCTACGGCGTGAGCAAGGCCGCGCTCGAGCGACTGGTCGACGCCTGGCGCGCCGAACACCCCGAGATCGGCTTCACCTGCCTGATCGTCGGGGAGTGCGCGGGCGGCGAGGGCGACGGGCAGACCGGCATGAACGTCGACTGGGACATGGACCTGGCCATGAAGGCGGTCCCGTTGTGGGCGTCGCGCGGGTGCATGCCCGGCAAGCTGATGCCGGTCGAGGACCTGGTCGAGGTGGTGCACACGATCCTGGGCACCAACGCGTCGACGTCGATGCCCGTGGTGGTGGCCAGGGGGGCACCCGCCAGCGCCGCGGCGTTCGCCGACTCGGCGCAGTCCTAGCTCAGCCGCGGCCCAGTTTCTCGCGGACCAGGTCGGTCAGGAATCGCCGGGCCGACGTGGGCCGGAACGCCCGCGCCGCCTCGGTGAGCGCGTCGACGGAGGCCGCCGGCAGCTCGATGTCGGCGGCCGCGACGTTGAACTCGAGCTGCTCCACGGTGGACGCGCCGGGGATGGCGACGACGCCCGGCAGGCTGATCAGCCACGCCAGCGCCACCTGCGCTGGCTTGGCGTCCACCTGCGCGGCGACGTCGCGCAGCGTCTGCAGCAGCGGCTCAACCCGGCGCAGATTCTCCGTGCCGAACAGCGGGTTGATGGCCCGCACGCCCCCGGGCCGGTTGTCCAGACCGTACTTGCCGCCCAACAAACCCTGGGCCAGCGGGCTGTAGGCGATGACGATGCGGTTCTGGCGCTCGGCGAAGGGCACCAGGTCCTCCAGCGCGCCGGCGTGGGCGAGGGAGAAGTGCACCTGGTTGCTGATCACCGGCCGCCCCAGCGCGGCGTCGGCTTTCTTCCACCGCTCCAGCGAATAGTTCGAGACGCCGGCGGCGCCGATCTTGCCGCTGTCCAGCAGCTCGCGCATGCCCGGCATGATCACCGAGTCGGGCACCACCGGGTTGGGCTGGTGCACCTGATACAGCGGGATGCGGTCCAGCCCCAACCGCTGCGCGCTGGCGCGCTCGCGCTGCTTGACGATCGCGGGGAACGGGGCCACCGGCATGATCTTGCTGGCCACCGCGACCTCGGCGCGTTCGTCGCCCAGCGCATCGCCCAGGATCCGCTCGCTCTTGCCGAGCCCGTACACCTCGGCGGTGTCGAACAACGTCACGCCCAAGGCGCGGGCGCGCCGCACGATGTCACGCGCCGCCCCCGACGCGTAGCTGTCGCCGTAACCCCACTCGCGTGAGCCGAATTGCCAGGTGCCCAGGCCGATCCGGCTGACCCGGCCGACCCCCTCGACGTCGAGAAACTTCATGAGGCCCACCCTAGGCGAGCCGTCCGACGCCCGCCCGCGCCGCTCAGCCCGGGATCTTGGCGAGGACGTACTTGGCGACGCCGGCCGCGGCCAGCCGCGGCGCCTGGCCGTCGGTCGTGCCGCTCGCCGAGACGTTGACGTCGACCACGACATTGGCCTTGGCCGCCACGGCCCGGGCCACCCGCACCTGCCGATCTTTGGGGGTCAGGTCCAGTGTCGTCACCCCGCCGCCGGCATCCGAGGGCTCGCCCACGGACATGGGTATCGGCTGCCCCGAGGGCGTCGTCACGGTCACGGTCGTGCCGCCGCATTGCCGCCAGCCCGCCAGCAGCCGCGACAGCTGCGCCTGAGCCGACGCGGGATCGCCGAACGCCGCCACCCCGGCGATGACGTGCGTCGACTTCAGCATGCTGCGGGTGTCGACGAACTCCGCCGCGTGGTATCCGGCGACGGCGCCGCCGTCGTAGGCGTCCGGGGCGCCGGCGGCGACGCTGGACCAGCATTCCGGCCGGTCGATGCTGCCGTCCTGCGCGGAGCGGCCCGGTTTGTTCCAGGTGGGCCCGGCCTCCAGGTTGTCGTCGTTGACCAGATTCTTCAGCGCGTCCGGCGTCGGCAGCAGCGTCCCGACGGCGTCTGGCGCGACCGCCGGTGGCGGGGGCGCGGCGGAGCCCGGCGCCGGGGGCGGGGCCGCCGCCGCCGTTCTGGTGGGGGCCGCGCCCAGGGTGGCCCAGGTGATCAGCGCGAGCACCCCGACGGCGGTGAACAGATACGACAGCGCCAGCCCCGCCAGGGCGCGTTCGCGGCCGGCTTCGCCGGTGCCGCGGATCTGGGCCAACCCTTGGTGACCGAGTATCGCCCCGACCGGGGCGAACACGAACGCGAAGACCACCGACAGCGTCGCCAGGATGTTCACCGGCTGGGCGCTCGGCGCGGGTGGGGGTGGCGGCGGCAACGCGGGTGACCCCAGCTCGGGTGCGGGCGGAACCCGGCCGAGCGGGTCGTAACTGAGCGGGCCCTGCCAGTACTCGTCGTGCGGGTTGGTCACGCCAGCGCCTCCTTTGCCGCGGAACCTGTCCGCAATGTAGCCCACCGAGCGGGCGGGCGGGGGCGCCGTTTGGTGCCCACCGGCGTCGGGTAGCCGCTACGAAGCGCGCACGCAGCCCGCGCGCCAAGGACAACTGGGAAGGACATCATGGCCCAGACCGCCATCCAGTCGCCCACCGATGTGGTCGACTTTCTCGTCAGTCAGCATCAGCAGATCAAGTCGCTGTTCGCCCAGACGCTCTCGGCGTCGGGATCGGCCAGGGAGCAGGCGTTTATCGAGCTCCGCCGGTTGCTCGCCGTGCACGAGACGGCCGAAGAGGAGGTCGTGCACCCGCGGGCCAAGCGGAAAATCGCCGACGGCGCCGCCGTCGTCGGCGAGCGGCTTCACGAGGAGCACGAGGCGAAGGCCCTGCTGCAGAAGCTGGAGAAGCTCGACGTCGACAGCGAGGAATTCACCCGCGGCCTGACGGCGCTGCGCGACGCCGTGCTGGCCCACGCCGAGCACGAGGAACGCGAGGAATTCGCCCGTCTCGGCGAGGAATTGAGCGCCGAAGAGCTGGAGCGCCTGGGCCGCGCCGCCAAGCTCGCCGAGGCCGTCGCCCCCACCCGGCCGCACGCCGGGGTGGAATCCCAGGTGGCCAACTTGGCCGCGGGCCCCTTCGCCGCGATGCTCGACCGGGCGCGCGACGCGATCGTCGGCAAGGGCTGACGCGGCCGCGGGCGGGCGCCCTCGCATCCGGGGGAGCGGGGGCGCCTCCCCAGCGGACTGACACCGGAAAGCATTGGTGCGCAACGACGCTCATGACAAAAAGCAACCCCGGCGCCGGTCGTTACCTGCCCGAAGACCACGGGCTGGACGCACTGCGCGCGGCCGCCGCAACCTGCCAGGGTTGCGGACTGTTCGCGGACGCGACCCAGACGGTGTTCGGGCACGGCCCGGGCGGGTCACCGCTGATGCTGGTGGGCGAGCAACCGGGCGACCAGGAGGATCGCGCCGGCGAACCCTTCGTCGGGCCCGCGGGGCGGCTCCTTGGCCGGGCCCTCGCCGACGCCGGGATCGACCCGGCGTCGACCTATCAGACCAACGCGGTCAAGCACTTCAAGTTCACCCGCAAGGGCGGCCAACGGCGCATCCACCAGAAGCCCGGCCGCACCGAGGTGGTCGCGTGCCGGCCCTGGCTGCTGGCCGAGATCGAGGCGGTGCGGCCACACGTCATCGTGTGCCTGGGTGCAACGGCCGCACAATCGTTGCTGGGCACCGATTTTCGGGTGTCGACCCAGCGCGGCCTGCAACTGCGGCTGCCGCCGACCGCAGACGTGCGGCTGTCGCCGGACCCGACGGTGGTGGCGACGGTGCATCCCTCGGCGGTGCTGCGCGACCGCAGCGAGCGCCACGACGAGGTCCATCGGTCGTTCGTCGAGGACCTGCGCGGCGCGGCCGCGGCGCTGTCCTGAGGGATTACGACTTGCGGTGTGGCAGAAACTCTTGCGCCTTGGTCTTCAAGCCGACCTTGACGAAGCCGACGCGGTCCTCGTCACCGGAGAGCACCGCGGCCGTCGCGGACTTGAACTGCTCCCACGTGGCGTGCGGCGGGATGGGCGGCATGTTCGGGTCGGTGTAGACGTCGAGCACCGTGGGCCGATCGGCGGACAAGGCGGCCCGCCACGCCCCCGCCAGCTCGTCGGGGTCCCGGATCGCCATCGCGCGCAGGCCCAGGCCGGCGGCGAAGGCGGCGAAGTCGACGTCGGGAAGCGCTTGCGACTCGGTGAATTTCGGTGACCCACCCATGGCGCGCATCTCCCAGGTGACCTGGTTCAGGTCGTTGTTGTGCAGGATCGCGATGACCAGCCGCGGATCCGCCCACTCCTGCCAGTACCGCCTGATCGTAATGAGCTCGGCCATGCCGTTCATCTGCATGGCGCCGTCGCCGGTCAGTGCGATGACGGGGCGGTCCGGCAGGCCGAACTTGGCGCCGATACCGTAGGGCACGGCGGGTCCCATGGTGGCCAGGGTGCCCGACAGCGATCCGCGAATGTTGCCGCGGAACTTCAGGTTTCGCGCGTACCAGTTGGCCGCCGAGCCGGAGTCCGCGGTGACGATGGCGTCGTCGGGCAGCTGCGGGGAGAGCTCGGAGAACAGCCGCAGCGGGTTGATCGGGTCCGCCGAGACCATGGCCTCCTTCTCCATGGTCTCCCACCAGCGGGCCACGTTCTTTTCGATGCCCGCACGCCAGGACCGGTCCGCCTTGCGGCGCAGCAGCGGGATCAACGCGCGCAGCGCCGATTTCGCGTCGGCCACCACGTTGAGCTCGTACGGGTAGCGCATCCCGATGAAGCGGCCGTCGACGTCGATCTGCACCGCGCGGCACTGCCCGTACTCGGGAAGGAACTGCGAATAGGGAAAGCTCGAACCCACCGTGAGCAGCGTGTCGCAGTCGCGCATCAGCTCGTAGCTGGGGCGGGTGCCGAGCAACCCGATCGAGCCGGTGACCCAGGGCAATTCGTCGGACAACACGTCCTTGCCCAGCAAGGCCTTGGCGGCCCCCGCGCCCAGCAGGTCGGCGACCTCGGCCAGCTCCTCGGCGGCGCCCCGCGCGCCGGCACCCACCAGGATCGCGACCTTGTCGCCCGCGTTCAGGATGTCGGCCGCCCGGGTGATGGCCGCGTCGTCGGGGGCGACGGCCGGCCACTCGACGCCCAAGCTGGAGGGCACCATCTTGAAGGCGTGGCTCGGCGGTGAATACGGCAGCTCCTGCACGTCGCCGGGAATGATCAACGCCGTCGGGGCGCGCTGCGTCAAGGCCACCCGGATCGCCCGGTCCAACACGTTGGGCAGCTGCTCGGGGACCGTGACCATCTGGACGTAATCGCTGGCCACGTCCTTGAAGAGGCTGAGCAGGTCCACCTCCTGCTGGTAGCTGCCGCCCATCGCGGTGCGCTCGGTCTGGCCGACGATGGCCACCACCGGAACGTGGTCGAGTTTCGCGTCGTAGAGGCCGTTGAGCAGGTGGATGGCGCCCGGCCCCGAGGTGGCCGTGCACACCCCGACGCGCCCGGTGAACTTCGCATACCCGACCGCCTGGAAGGCGCTCATCTCCTCGTGACGCGCCTGGATAAATTTCGGGTTGTTGTCCGAGCGACCCCACGCGCCGAGCAACCCGTTGATGCCGTCTCCGGGGTACCCGAACACGTGCTCGACGCCCCATGCCCGCAGGCGTTCCAGCAGGAAGTCGGCGACCTGTTGTTTGGACACTGATTGCCCTCCTCGGCAATTGGATTCACCCATCGCGGCCCGTCACGGGCTGGCATACCCGAATAGGTCGCGGCTACGCCCCGTCGAGCGATCGTCAGAAGCCGCCCGGCACGCCGTTGCCCAGATAGGTCAGGCCGGCGTCGCGCACGGCGCCCGGTTCGAGCAGGTTGCGGCAGTCCAGCACGACGGCCCGCGGCGCGTCGCGCGCCACGGCGTGCCAGTCGAGGTCCCGGAATTGCGGCCACTCGGTCAGCACGACGATCGCGTCGGCGGCCTTGGCGGCGCGATAGGGATCGTCGGCGGCGGTCACCCGCGCGTCCAGCAGGACGGCGGGGTCGATGCCCGGCAGCTGGGGGTCGTACCCCATCACCTGGGCCCCGGCGGCGGCGAGTTCGCCGCACGCCGCCAACGCGGGGGAGTCGCGGGTGTCGCTGGTCTGCGCCTTGAAGGTGAGTCCCAACGCGCTGATGCGGCAACCCCGCAGCGGGCGGTCCAGCGCCGACTGCAAGGCGTCGACGATGCGTTGCGGCTGTAGGGCATTCGTGTGTCGCGCCGCGTCGACTTCGGCGAACGCCACCCCGTTGCGCCGGGCGATGTGCATCAGGGCGGCGGTGTCCTTCGGCAGGCAAGAGCCGCCCCAGCCGGGACCCGGCCGCAGGAACTCGCCGCCGATGCGCTGATCGGCGCCCATGCATCCTGTGACGTCCTCGATGTCGGCGCCCACCCGCGCACACAGCGCGGCAAGCGAATTCGTGTACGACAGCTTGACCGCCAGGAACGCGTTGCTCGCGTACTTGGCCAGCTCGGCGCTCTCCGGGCTCATCCGTAGCACCGGTTGCGCGCCCGGCCCGTAGGCCCGGTGGACCTGGTGGGCCGCGGCCTCGTCGTGGGTGCCGATGACCAGCCGGTCCGGGTGCCGGAAATCATGCACGGCCCGGCCCTCCCGCAGGAACTCCGGGGCGGAGACCGCCCGAATCCCGTTGTCGCAGAGTCGTTTCCCGACGGCCGACGTGGTGCCGACCGGCACGGTGGACTTCAGGGCCACCACCGCGCCCGGCCGCAGGACCCGGGCGAGCCCGTCGATCACCGAGTGCACGGCGCGGAGGTCGGCCTGGCCGTCCTCGGCGCTGGGGGTCGACACGCACACGAAAACCACGTCGCGGTCGGCGAGGTCGGCGAAGTCGGTGCTGAACGTCAACGCGCCGCGCGCCAAGCCGTCGCGCAGCAGCGCGGGCAGCTCGGGCTCGTCGATGGTCGGGGTGCCCGACGCCAGCGTGCGCACCCGCGTGGCGTCGATGTCGACCGCCACTGTGTGCAGTCCCCGTGCCGCGATACAGACGGCGGTGGTCAGGCCCACGTAGCCGACCCCCACCACGCCCACCCGCGGTGTGGCGCTCATGCCGGCGCCCCGATGACCTGACGGCAGGCCGTCAGCACGCTGTCGACGGTGATCTGCAGCAGCCCCTCGTGCGGCACGTCGGCGTGCGGGTTCCCGACGCCGCCCGTCCACAAGGGCACGTGCGGGGCCGGGCCTCGCGGCCCCCACCGGTCGGGCGGTGTGGGGCCGAACAGCACGACCGACGGTGTGCCGGTCGCCGCGGCCAGATGGGCCAGGCCGGTGTCACCGCAGACGACGAGCCGGCTGTCGCCGACCAGCGCCGTCAGCGCGGGCAGATCCAGCAGGCCGGCGACCACCGCGGTGCGCGGCAGCCCCGCGGCGTGGGCGACCTCGTGGGCAAGGTTGAACTCGCCGGCCGACCCGGTGAGGACGATGTCGTAGCCCGCGTCGGCCAGGGCCGCCGCCACCCGCGCGAAGCGCTCCGGCGGCCACTGCCGGGCGGGGGCCGACGCACCGGGATGGACGACCACCGCCCCGGTCTGGTCATAGGGGATCTGCGGAGGCCGCTGCACCAGCACGTCGGCGCTATCGCAAGGAATGCCGGCCCATTCGAGCAGCGCGCACCAGCGTTGCAACTCGTGCAGCTCGGGTCGCCAGGGCGGTCCGGTGAGCGTCGGGTGCCGGTCGTGGCCATGGGTGAGCAGTTGCTGCGGTTCCCAAGCCAGCAGGTGATCGATGCTCTGCGGCCCGCAGCCGTGCAGGTTGACCGCCAGGGCGGGCGGCCCGGACAGCGGTTGCACGTCGCCCAGGCAGTCGGTGGGAATCAGCTCGTCGATGGCGTCGGTGAGCAGCGCCAGCTCGCGGTAGCGGCCCGGCGCGGCGAGCATGAGGCGGGCCTGCGGGTAGTGGCGCCGCAGGCCCCGCAGGGCGGGCACCGCGGTCAACAGGTCGCCGAGCCCGAGGGCCCGCAGCACCACGATGGTGTCGCGCGGGCCGACCTGCAGGGTCCCCGGCTGGTTTAAGGCCACGACGATTCCGTCGAGGCGCACACCACCATCTCGCGCACCTCGCAGCCGGCCGGCTGCGACAGGGCGAACAGGACGGCCTCTGCGACGTCCTCGGGCTTGTTGAGCTTGGCGTCGGCGGGCGGCTTGTACTGCTCGGTGCGCCCGTCGAAGAACGGGGTGTGCATGCCGCCGGGAATGAGCAGCGTCACCCCGACCTGGCCGGCCAGTTCGGCGGCCAACGCCCGGGTGAAACCGACCACCCCGAACTTCGAGGCGCAGTACGCGGTGGCGTCGCTGACCGCCTTGATGCCCAGGGTGGAGGCGACGGTGACGATGCGCCCGCCGGTGCTGCGCACGTACGGCAGGGCGGCGCGGATGACCGCGGCGGTCCCGACCAGGTTGACGGCGATCACCTGCTCCCACTCCTTGGCCGGGACCTGCTCCAGCGTGCCGCAGGAGTCGATGCCCGCCGCGGTGAACACGCCGGTGATCCGCCCGTTGACCTGCTCCGCCAGCGTGTCGACGGCGGCGGCGACCGCGCTGGTGTCCGCCAAATCGCAAGCGGCATAAGGCACGTCGCCGAGCGACGCGGCGGGCGGGTTCTTGTCGATCACCAGCGGCACGCCCCCGCGGGCCAGCACCGCCGCCGCGGTGCTGGCGCCCAGGCCGGAGGAACCGCCGGAGATGAGCACGCCGTCGAGTGTCGTCATGTCAAGACCTTTCACTAGAGGATTGCCGCGAACTCGCCGCGGCGATCAAGCGGGAAGACGAATAACCGGCCACCGTGGGCAGGATGACCACCGCACCGCCATGGCGGTGCACCACGTCGGACTCGGGCAATTCGGCGGCCACGTAATCGCCGCCCTTGACCCAGATGTCGGGTCGCAGTGTTTCCAGCGTCGCTTCCGGGGTGGGGCCGTCGAAGATGGTGACGGCGTCGACGCAGGCCAGCGCGGCGAGGACGCGGGCGCGGTCCACGTCGCGCATGACGGGGCGGCCCGCGCCCTTGAGGGCGCGCACCGAAGCGTCGGAATTCACCAGCACGATCAGCGCGTCACCCAGCTCGCGGGCCTGGCGGAGCAACCGGATGTGGCCGGTGTGCAACAGGTCGAAGCAGCCGCCCGTGGCCACCACCGTGCGGCCACCGCGGCGCAGTCGCGCCACGAGCGCGGCGGCGTCCTGCGCGGTGATGTCCTCGAGATGCGGCTCGGCCGCGACGATCTCCGAACCGCGCACCGGCACCGGAGTTGAGACCGCGGCGGCGCCGCCCGCGGCGACGAAGCGGGCCGCGTCGGCGACCGCGGCGCGCACGGCCGCGACCGGGTTTGCGCCGGCACCCAACGCGACCGCGGCGGCGACGGCGAAGCGGTCACCCGCGCCGCAGACGTCGGCGGCGCCGCCGGTGATCCCGGCCGGGATGCCGACCTGCTGCACGCTCGCGCCGGCCTGGTAGACCCGCGCGCCGGCCGCGCCGCGGGTGATGCAGACCGCGCTGGCCTCCCACCGATGCAGCAGCGCCTCGCCGCCGTCGCCGGAATTGCCGCAGAAGTGTTGCGCCTCTTCGTGATTGGGCGTCACCAGCGCGCAGCCGGGCACCGGGGGTGTGCCGCGCGGATGCGGGTCCCACACCACGGGGATGCGCCCGGCCGACTGCGTCAACGCCGCCCGCAGTGCCGGTAGCGCGGTGACGCCGGCGCCGTAGTCGGCGACGCAGATGGCGCGGGCCGTGGCCACAGCGTCGGCCGCCGCGGCGGGCAGGGGCCGGTCCTGCGGTGCGCCGTCGCCGCGGTCGACGCGCAGCATGGACTGGCCACGCGCGCGAATCCTGGTCTTGGTCACCGTCGTTCCCGTCATCGGCAGGGCCAGCACCCGCACGCCCGCCGCGGTCAGCAGGTCGTACAGCTGGGACCCGGCGTCGTCGTCGGCGATGCCCGTCACCAGCACCACCTCGGGCTCGGTGCGCGCGGCCAGCAGGGCCGCCAGCCCGGCGGCGCCGGGCCGCTGCACGAGCCGTTCGGCGTCGACCACCGGCACCGGCGCCTCCGGACTCAGCCGGGTCGACGAGCCCAGGATGTCGACGTCGAGTATCGAATCACCAACGATGACAAGCGGTGTGGTCATGAGGCGCTCCGTCGCAGAATCACGTCGTCGAGGGCCAGGCACAGCCCGTGCAGCAGCATCAGGTGGATCTCCTGCACGGTGGCCGTGCTGGCGGCGTCGACGCAGATCGCGTCGTGGCAGATGCCCTCCAACTCGTTGGGGGCCCGGCCGGTGAGCGCCCACGTCACCATGCCCACCTCGTGCGCGGCCTTGACCGCGCCGATCACGTTGCGGCTGGCGCCGCTGGTGGACAGCGCCACCAGCACGTCCCCGGCGCGGCCGTGCGCGCGCACGCCGCGGGCGAACATCTCGTCGTCGCCGTAGTCGTTGGCGATCGCGGTCAACGCCGAGGTGTCGGCGTGTAAGGCGATGGCGGACATCGGGATTCGTTCCTCGCGGAAGCGGCCGACGAGTTCGGCGGTGAGGTGCTGGGCCTCGGCGGCGCTGCCGCCGTTGCCGCACGCCAGGAGCCGGCCGCCCCCGGTCAGCACCCCGGCCAACAGGCGACCCCACGCGCGCAGCCGCGGGGCCTCGCCGCTGGTGCGGTCGACCGCGTCGCGCAGCGCGGCGAAGTGTGACTCGATCATGGTTGTCCTCCTTCCCGCCGAACGGCGGCCACCAGCTCCGCGTCGGTGATGTGGTCGAGGCAGGGGTGACCGGCGACCGGGCAGACGCGGGCGCGGGAGTCGCGGCACGCCGCGTGCTGATCGCCCAGGACGGTCACCCGGCGGCCGTACGGGCGCCACTGGTTCAGCGGCACCACCGGCGCGAACAAGGAGACGACGGGCGCGCCCACCGCGGCGGCCAGGTGCGCCGGCCCGGTGTTCGGGACCACGATGACGCGGGCCGCGCCGAACACGGCCGCCAGCTCGGCGAAGCTGGTCTGGCCGCCGAGGTCGACGACCCGGTCGGCGCTGTGGTTGGCCGCCACCGCCGCGGTCAGCGGCGCCTCGTCGGGGCCGCCGGTCACCACGACCCGATAACCCGCGGCCGCGAGCGCCCCCACCATGGCCGCGCTGCGCTGCTCGCTGGGGCGCCGGGCCGGGACGGCCGCGCCGGGGTGGAAGACCACGAACGGCTGCGGCCCGATCGTCCGCACCAGCCGTTCGGGCAGCGGCGCGAGGTCGCGGATCCTCAAGCCCCCGTCGTCGCGCGCGGGGAGCGGGCATCCGGCGGCCCGGGCCAGGGACAGGGCCCGCTGCGGCTCGGGAATGCCGTCGGGCACCTGGTGCCGCAGGTCCAGCAGCGTGCCGGGGTAGTCGACGCTGATCGCGCCCACCCACGGCACCCCCGCCATGCGGCACAGCAGCGCCAGCGGCAGCGGGGACTGGTGGAAGGAGGTGAAGATGAACACCCGGTCGGGCGCGAGGTCGCGGAGCTGCTTGATGAGCGCGTCGGCGTGGGCGGCGGTCAGCTCGGGGGAGTCGAAATCCACCCAGGGCGCCTGCCATTCGATGATCTCGTCGACCCCGACCAGCAGCTCGGCGGCGTCGCGGCCGCGCGGTCCGACGAGCATGGTCAACCGCTCGTGATGCGCCGCGACGGCGCGCACCGCGGGGCCGGTGATCAGCACGTCCCCCGCGCTGTCGAGGCGGGCCACGACGGCGGTGCCGGCGCTCACCGGCACTCCCGCAGCACCACGGACACGGCCTCGTCGAGGGTTTCGGCCACCCGCGCGTGGGCGCGCGCGTGCTCGACCTCGGCGGGCAGGGTGCGGCTGGTCGGCACCAGCACCGCCCGCGCGTGCGCGGCCAGCGCGGCCTGCACGTCGCCGCCGGTGTCGCCGATCATCACGCACCGCTGCGGCGGCACCCCGAGCGCGGCCGCGGCGGCCAGGACCATGCCGGGTCGCGGCTTGCGGCATTCGCAGCCGTCCGCCTCGCCGTGCACGCAGACCTGCCACGCGCCGAAGGGGCCGAGCACCTCGTCCACCCGGGCGTTGACGGCCGCGAGCTGGGCGGGGCTGATCAGGCCCCGCGCGACGCCGGACTGGTTGGTCACGACGCCGAGCAGCAGGCCGCGCCCGCGCAGCCGGGCCAGCGCGCGCCCGGCGCCGGGGACGGGCCGGACCCCGTCGGGGTCGTTGAGGTAGGGCCCGTCGACGATCAGGGTGTCGTCGCGGTCGAGCAGCACCGCCAGCGGCGGGTCGCGACGCGCCCCGCGAAACGTCCACTCGCCGACCAGCCGGTGCGCGACGGCGACCGGCGGGATCAGCGCGCTGGTGACCGCAAGGCGAAGCGCCTCGACCGCGGTGCGCGGTCCGTCGAGCCAGCGGCGCACCGTGAACTCCGCGGTGCACAGCAGCCACAGCCCGGCGGCGGCGCGGGCCACCGCGGTGCGGCGCAGCCCGGCGGCGAGCAGCGCCACGGCGCCCGCCAGTGTGGTGGCCGAATGGGCGGGCAGCCGCCCCTTGCCCTCGCCGATCTTGTCGCGCCAGGCGCGCCCGTACTTGCGGCGCAGCAGGGCGTTGTCGCGGTTGCCGACCTGCGCGCGCACGCTCGACCACCACGTCGCGGGCGCGACGGGATGCGTGGAGCGCCGTTCGCCGCGCAGGATCGCGCCGCCGGCCGCGACGATGCGGACCGCCAGGTCCGAGTCCTCGCGGTAGGCGCGCGGGAACCGTTCGTCGAAACCGCCGACCGCGACCAGGGCGTCGCGCCGGTACGCCATGTCCGCGGTGATCCACTGCGCCGTCGACAGCCGCAGCGTGCGGCGCTCGTCGTCGGTCGGACGCCGCGACGGCCGCGTCGGCACGTCGAGCGTCGCCTGGGAGCCGACCGCGTCGGCGGCGTCGGCGGCCTTGAGGTCCAGCGTCAGCGCCGCGCCCCACTGCGGGTCGGGCAGCACGTCGTCGTCGAGGAAGCACACCCAGCGCGCGGCGGTGGCGCGCCAGCCCACATTGCGCGCGGCGGCCGGTCCCCGCCCGCCGCTGCGCAGCACCCGCACCGGCAGGCCGCTGCGCACCACCAGGTCGGGGGCGGGCCGCGGCCGGTCGTCGACGACGACCACCTCGGCGGGCGCGGCGCCGGAGCCGCGGTCCAGCGCCGTCAGCAGGGCCTGCAACGACTCCCGGCCGACGGTCGGCACGACGATGGCGTACTCGGGTGTCATCCGCGCCCCCCGGCGGCTCGCCGACGGACCAGGAACGGGCCGATCGCCAACACGTCGATGGGTGAGCTGCCGAACACCTCGAGCGCGTCATGCGGGCTATCGACCATGGGCCGGCCGGCGGTGTTGAAGCTGGTGTTGACCACCACCGGGACCCCGGTGCGGTCGGCGAACCGGCTGATCGTCGCGTGCAGCCGCGGGTCGACGGCCGCGTCGACGGTCTGGATCCTGGCCGTGCCGTCGACGTGGGTGACCGCGGGGATGCGGTCCCGCCACGCCGGGGCGACGTCGTGGACGAACAGCATGTAGGGGCTGGGCAGCGGCCCGCGGGAGAAAATCTCGGCCGCGCGCTCGGCCAGCACCATGGGCGCGACGGGGCGGAACTGCTCGCGGCCCTTGACCGCGTTGAGGCGCTCCAGGTTGGCGGCGCGCCGCGGGTCGGCCAGCAGCGACCGGCCGCCGAGAGCCCGCGGCCCGAACTCGGACCGGCCCTGGAACCAGCCGATCAGCTGGTTGTCGGCCAGCGCGTCGCCGACCGCGACGGCCAGGTCGGCCGGGCGCTCGTAGACGATCGCCGCGTCGTCGAGGGTGGCCTGGATCTGGTCGTCGGACCAGCCGCGGCCGAGTCGCGCGCCGGGCATCGGGGCGATCGGCTCGCCGAAGGAGGCCGCCAGGCTCAGCGCCGCGCCCAGCGCCGTCCCGGAGTCACCCGCGGCCGGCTGCACCCACACGCGGTCGAAGCCGCCCTCGGCGTGGATGCGGGTGTTGGCCACGCAATTCAGCGCGACCCCGCCGGCCAGGCACAGGGCGTCGCCGTCGGTGCGCTCGCGCAACCAGCCCACCAAGTCCAACAGCACGTCCTCGAGCACCCGCTGCACGCTGCACGCGAGGTCGGCGTGGACCGGGTCGAGCGTTTCGGTGTGCGCGGGCCGGCGCGGCGCCAGCTCCTCCCAGTCGATGGGTTCGGTGCGGAATCCGCCGTCGCCGCAGGCGTACACCCGTTCGCGCAAGGCGTCGGCGAACCGCGGCTCGCCGTAGGAACCCATGGCCATCACCTTGTATTCGTCGCTGGAGCGCACGAATCCCAGGTGCTCGGTGAGGCTTTCGTAGAGCAGCCCCAGCGAATGCGGCAACTGCTGGGTGGCCAGCACGTCGAGCTTCTGGTCGCGGTACGCGCCGGCCAGCATGGAGGCGCGTTCGCCGCGCCCGTCGACCACCAACACCGCGCTGTCGGGGTGCGGTGACGCCAGCGACGTCGAGGCCGCGTGGGCGACGTGATGCCGGACATGCTGCACCACAGCGGGATTGAGCCCGGGGAGCGCCGTCTGCAGGAACCGCGGCGCCCGCTCGGCGTAGAGGGTGCGCAGGTACTCCCAGTCCTGGTCGAGCCCGGCCGGGTCGAGCGGCTCCTCGTGCATGAGGGCCGGGTCGTAGGAGTACCCGATGGCGTCGATGTCGGTGGCGGTCAGCCCGGCCTCGTCGAGGCACCACCGGATGGCGGCGACGGGCAGCTCCCAGGTGGAGAAGGGGACGGCCTGCTTGCCGTGCTTGCGGCGCGAGAACCGTTCCTCCTCGGCCGCGGCCACCACCTGGCCGTCCACCACCAGCGCGGCGGCGGAGTCGTGAAACACCGCATTGACACCCAGTATTCGCACCCTTACCCCCTATGGCGCAGGTTGATCGGTGTTGGAGACCAGGCCCGACACCAGGTCCTGATACGGTTCGTCGGCCCCCCCGCGGAACCACGCCAGGGTGGTGCGCAAGCCATCGCGGTAATCCACGCGCGGCTCCCAGCCCAGCCGCTCGCGGGCCAGCGAGATGTCGGGGCAGCGGCGCTGCGGGTCGTCCTCGGCCGGCGGGGTGAACTCGATGGTGGACGCGCTGCCGGCGAGGTCGCGGATCATCTCGGCGGCCGCGAGCACGGTCAACTCCGTGGGGTTGCCGATGTTGACCGGGCCGCTGAAATCGCTGCGCGCCAACGCCAGCAGGCCGGCCACGGTGTCGTCGGCGAAGCACAACGACCGGGTCTGCAGCCCGGTGCCGGCCACGGTGAGCGGCTCGCCGCGCAGCGCCTGGCGGCAGAACGTCGGGACCATGCGGCCGTCGTCGGCGCGCATGCCCGGCCCGTAGGTGTTGAAGACGCGGGCGACACCGATGTCGACACGCCCGAGCCGGTGGTACGCGAACGCCAATGCCTCCGCGTACCGCTTGGCCTCGTCGTAGACGCTGCGCGGCCCCACCGGATTGACGTTGCCCCAATACGTTTCGACCTGGGGATGGATCTCGGGATCGCCGTAGACCTCGCTGGTGGAGGTCATGACGAAGCGGGCGCCGGCACTCTCGGCGATGTCGAGCGCGGTCGCCGTACCGGCCGACCCGGCGCGCAGCGTCTCGATGGGCCGCCGCTGGTAGTCGACAGGCGACGCCGGCGAGGCGAGGTGGAACACGGTGTCGAACGCGGTGCCGACCTTGTCGACCACGGTGGGGTCGCAGATGTCGTGGCGCACGAACCGGAAGCCGGGGCGCCCCGCCAAGCGGTCGATCGCTCCCGGCAGGCTGGTGGACAGGTCGTCCACGCTCACGACTTCCACGCCTTCGCCGAGCAGCCGTTCGCACAGATGGGCGCCCAGGAAGCCGGCGCCGCCGGCCACCAGGACACGGGACAGAGCTCGCACCGGGAATCGGTACCCGCCAGTTCGGGGGTGAAACGTCGTTTCAGCGCGCGGGTTTGGGGTAGCTGCACCTGTCATGGCGACCACGTCCCGCACCTCCTTCGTCATCGCCACCCGTGACCGTTCCGACGAGCTTTGCGGCGTGCTGCGCCGGCTGCTCGATACCACCGACAGTCCGGTTATCGTGGTGGACAACGCATCTCGTGACGACTCCGTCGCGGCGGCCCAACGCGTGGCCGCGGCCGCCGCCGGGCGGGTGGTGGTCGTGGCGCTGGACCGCAACGAGGGGGCGGTGGCGCGCAACATCGGGGTGGCGCGGGCCGGCACCCCGTATGTCGCTTTCTGCGACGACGATTCGTGGTGGGAACCCGGGGCCGTCGCGTTGGCCGAGGAGCTGTTCGACAAGCATCCGTCCGTGGCCGTCCTGGCCGCGCGCACGGTGATGTGGCCGGGCGGCCGCGTCGATCCGTTCGTCGCGGCCCTCGCCAACAGCCCGCTCGGCCACGATCCCGCGTTGCCCGGGCCGTCGGTACTGGGGTTCCAGGCGTGCGCGGCGCTGGTGCGTAAATCGGCGTTCGTGGCGGTCGGCGGCTTCAGCCCGATCCTGCACTTCCGCGGCGAAGAGGGCTTGCTCGCCTGGGATTTGGCGGCCGCCGGCTGGGACCTGTGCTTCTGCGACGCGCTCGTCGCCCACCACCAGCCCTCGACGGTCCGCTCGCCCAGCCGGGCGCAGCATGCCCGCGTGCTGCGCAACGACGCGCTCAGTGCGTACCTGCGCCGGCCCGTCGATCGCTGCGCCCGCGCGACGGTGACCCTGGCGCGGGCCGCCGTTCGCGACGCCGCGTACGGCAGGGCGCTGTTGGAGGCGGCGGCGGCGTTGCCCGCCGCGCTGCGCGAACGCCGGCGGCTGCCCGACGAGGTGGAGCGCTCGGTGCGCATGCTCGAAAATGCCTGAGCCACACAATCACCCGGATCGAGTGCTCGGAGTGCTCACCTCGCGACGCAGCGGCGCCACCTTCTCGTAGACGCGCTCGGTGTCGGCTGCCACGCGATCCCAGCTGTAGCGCGCGCGGGCCCGTTCCCGGCCGGCGGCGCCAAAGGCGCGCCGCCGCTGCGGATCCGCGAGCAGCCCGGCGAGGGCGGCCCCGAGCGCCTCGGGGTTCTTGGGCGGCACCAGTCGTCCCGTCACGTCGTCGACGACGGTGTCCCGGATGCCGCCCACCGCGGTGGCCGCCACGGGGACCCCGCAGGCCATCGCCTCCAGGGGCACGATGCCGAACGGCTCGTACCACGGAGTGCAGGCGACGACGTCGGCGGATCGCAGCAGCGCGGGCATCTCGTCACGGGTGACCGCGCCGAGCAAGCGCACCCGGTCGCCGACGCCGAGCTGGCCGGCGAGGCGCTGCAAGTGCTGGGCCTGCGCGTCGTCGGACAGCGCCGCGTGCGCCGGGCCGCCGACGATCACCAGCTCGGCGTCGGGTACCCGCGGCAATGCGCAGATCAGAGTTTCAAATCCCTTGCGCGGCACCAGCCGTCCGACC
>NZ_LZKC01000474.1:0-1089 GCF_001672685.1 Mycobacterium sp. E2462 | reverse complement strand
CAGACGCGCGGAGATTTCGGCGACCGACGGGCTGTCCACGCACAGCCGGACGATCCTGCCGCGGGCGTCGCCGGCCGACGACGACGTGATCTACCGCCGGATGCTGTCGGAGCTGATGGGTGACCCGCACGACCTGGTGAACAGCCCGGATCTGGACTGGCAGTCGGTGTGGGACCGCGGCTGGACGCTGGCCGCCGCCGCCGAGGACAAGCCCGTCGAGCACACCACGGACCACGGCCTGCCGGTGCGCACCCCGGGCGCCCGCCTGGTGCCCGGCGGCACCCCCGGGTCCGGCCAGCCGGCGCAGGCGCGGTCGGAGGCGGACGCACCCGCCGGCCGCGAGCCGCAGCACGCCGCGGCGGCCCGCGATCCCGAGGCGGTGCGCGCGTCGTTCACCAGCCATTTCGGTGGCGTGCGCAGCGGACGCTCGCACGCCCGCGAGAACGGGACGGACCCGCAATGACGGCCCCGCACAGCTCCCTGGACTGGTTGGTGACGCGGTTCGCCCGCGAGGTCCCCGGCGTCGCGCACGCCCTGCTGGTGTCGGTCGACGGGCTGCCCATCGCCGCCAGCGAGCACCTGCCCGCCGAACGCGCCGATCAGCTGGCCGCGGTGGCGTCCGGCCTGGCGAGCCTGGCCAGCGGCGCCGCCCAACTGTTCGAGGGCGGCCAGGTCCTGCAGTCGGTGGTCGAGATGCAGAACGGCTACCTGCTGCTGATGCGGGTGGGCGACGGTTCGCACCTGGCCACCCTGGCGGCCGCGTCGTGTGACATCGGTCAGATCGGCTACGAGATGGCCGTCCTCGTCGAACGGGTGGGCGGCGTCGTGCAGTCCACCCGACGCTCCGGCGTCTCGTGACCCGCGATGGACACGCGCGAGCCGGGGCCGACGCCGGATAGGGCCAGTCTGGTCCGCCCGTACGCGCTGACGGCCGGGCGCACCGACACCAGCGTCGACCTGC
This sequence comes from Mycobacterium sp. E2462, assembly GCF_001672685.1. Lineage (NCBI taxonomy): Bacteria > Bacillati > Actinomycetota > Actinomycetes > Mycobacteriales > Mycobacteriaceae > Mycobacterium > Mycobacterium sp. E2462. The sequence goes on along the minus strand of NZ_LZKC01000474.1, from coordinate 128 downwards.
CGCTCGAGGCGCCCGTCGAGACGCTGCCGCCCGGGCTGACGCACCGCTGGCCGGCCGGCGACGCCCGCGGCAGGATCGTCCGGCTGTGCGTGGACAGCCCGTCGGTCGCCGAAATCTCCGCGCGTCTG
>NZ_LZKC01000473.1:0-2291 GCF_001672685.1 Mycobacterium sp. E2462 | reverse complement strand
ACGTGGTCGGGGTGTGGCACGCCGGTGAAGTCGGTGCCGCCGAAGCAGATCAGCGCCCGCTCGTTGAGTTCCGCGCAGGCGGCGCTGATCATGTCCACCGTGGCCGCGGGTGATTCGACCGGAATACTGCCGGAGCCGAAGCAGATCGGCGGCGTGCCCTGCGCGATCCACGACAGCACCTCGTCGTCGGAGTCGGTCGTCAATTCCATTGTCAGCGAACCGACGAAGGGCCGCTGGCCGCCCCATTTCGCCCACTCCTCGGCGAGGCCGGGGAAGCACACGTCATCGTAGGCCTGAATTTCCAAGGAACCGCGTTCGGCGATCCGCCGGGGCGACGCGACGGTCGCGGTGGCCAGCCCGAGGTCGCGGCGTTGCCGGTCTTCGGCCCGCTTGTTCATGCGCCAGCACATCCAGTCGTAGACGCTCATGCCGGTGCGCACCAACGGCTTGGGCATTCGTGGGATCAGTTGACCGTTGGGCCGCATCGGAATGTAGTGCAGGGTGGCCATCGGAATGCCGTAGTAATCAGCGACATTCACGGCGAGATCCTGGTAGAGCTGGCCGCTGAAGATGAGGTCGGCTCCCGCCCCCACCGACATCAGCGACGCGCTCATCTCCTGCCAATTCCGCAGCACGGGCTCCCACGCATCGCGGATCAGCTTGATCGGGTTGCGCACGAAATTCTTCCGAAAGTCACGGATGAATTCGTCGCTCCAGAAGTCGTGCATATCGGGGCCGTAGGCGATCGCCGGGAGACCGGCCTTCTGCGCCAGCTCCACCAGGTTCGGCGGGACGGCCATGCGCACCTCGTGGCCCCTGCGCATCAGTTCACGACCGATGGTGAGGCACGGCTCGATGTCGCCACGCGTTCCATAGCTCGCCACAGCAAATTTCATCGCGACCGTAACCTTAATCACTCTCCGTCAGCATGGGCAACTTCGGCGAGTCGCCGGTGGCCTGCGAATTGCAGATCATCGCTGGCCAATGCGCTTTCCTAGAGGAAAAGGCGGAACGGCGATGCAACGCCTTCGGCGATTGCAACGAAAATGAATTACATCGCAGTAGCGGTGTGGTGAATTCTGGCAAAGCCAATGTCATCGGCCTTTCCCCCGGACCGTAGCACTGTGACGACCTTCGAGCAGCGCAGGCATCGTCGGCTGAGGATACATTGTGCCAGAGGACCGTCGGCGTGTCTTTGGAAACCGCGCGATTTCGTATCCGCCACAGATGGCTCCGAAAAGCGCAATTTACCGACGCTTTTCGGGGCATATTTTCCCCGGCGCTTGCGGACCCGCTCAGGCGCGGCTGCGCGCTCGGGCGAAATTCTCGACGAGATCGGCGGCCTTGCGGACGCTGTCGGCGGGCTTGGTCATGTGGCTGGCGATCTGCCGGGCGCGCACCGCGTAATCCGGCGCCAGCACCCGGCGCAGGTCGGCGGTGAGGGTTTTCCGGGTCGTCGCCGAAAAGCGCCGCGTCGTCCCGACTTTCAAGCGTTTGAGCTGCGCTCCCCAAATGGTCTGGTTGGCGTCCATGGACAGGATCACGGTGGGAACGCCCGCGCGCATGCTGGCGGCCGTGGTGCCTGAACCGCCGTGGTGGACGACCGCGCGGCAGACCGGGAAGATCGCCGCGTAATTGACCGCTCCCACCACCTTCACGTGCTCGAAAGACGGCGCACTGCTGAAATCGCTGTAGCCGGCGCAGATCAACGCCCGCTCCCCCAGCTCGGCGCACGCGGCGCCGATCATTTCCACCGTCGCGGCCGGGGATGCCACGGGCATGCTGCCGAATCCGAAACAGATCGGCGGGGTACCGGCGGCAATCCACGACGCGACCTCGTCATCGGCGCCGGTGGCCAGCTGCATCGTCAACGTGCCGACGAACGGTCGCTGGTCACGCCAGTCGGCCCACTCGTCGGCCAAGCCCGGGAAGCACACCTCGTCGTAGGCCTGAATTTCCAGCGACCGCCGTTCGATGATTCGCCGGGGCGACGGCCCCGTCGCCTTCGGCAGACCCAGCTCGCGGCGTTGGGCGTCCTCGACCTTCTTGTTCAGGCGCCAACAGAACCAGTCGAACCCCACCATCGACGACCGCGCCAATGGCGCGGGAAGCAAAGACACCACCTGCCCGTTGGGCCGCATCGGGACGTGGTGCAGGGTGGCCAACGGGAGGTCGTAATACTCGGCAACGTTCGCTGCGGGTTCCTGGTAGCTCTGGCCAGCGAAGATCAGGTCAGCCCCGTCGGCCAGGGAAAGCAGCGTCGTGTTCATGTGGCGCCAGCATTGGTCGCT
>NZ_LZKC01000472.1:0-21047 GCF_001672685.1 Mycobacterium sp. E2462 | reverse complement strand
AACTCCCGATCGTGATCGCGACGGCCGCTCCCACCAGCGCGGCCCACAACCACATCTGCCAGGGCGGCGGTTCGCTGGCCAGCCCGAGAGTGCCGTAAAACCAGTGCGAGCCCGCCGCTGTGAGGACGCCGGCCGCCACAACCAACGTCAGCCGGATCCAAGCGCGCCCGAGCCCCGCGATGGCGTAGACCAAGGCCGCGACGGTGACGGCTTCGATCGCCACGGGGACCAGCCCGTGCATCAGCGAACCGCCGCCACCCGCGCCGGTTACCTGCGCCGCACGCGCCAGCAGCGCCTCGGCGCTCAGCGTGACCGCCCACATCGCACGCCGCCGGCGCGGTCAGACATCGCCGGTGCGCGGTCGCTCAGGCATCGGGGCGCGAGACGTCACCGCGCCACGCGCCGGTCTCCCCCGGCCGGCTCTCGATGAACTTCTTGAACCGCTCCAGGTCGCCGTGGACCCGAGCTTTGAGGATGCCCAGCTTGTCGGCGGCCTGCTCGATGAAACCTTCGGGGTCGACGTCCATCTGCGTGGTCACCCGCGTCTTGTGGTCGTCGAGGCGGTGGAACGTGACGACCCCCGCATGCTCGGGGCCGTTGTCGGACTTCCACGCCACCCGCTCCTCGGGGTGTTGCTCGGTGATGGTGGCGTCGAATTCACGCGAGATCGGTCCGACCTTGATGCGCCAGTGGGTGTGGGTGGCGTCCTTCTGCTGGACCTGCTCGACGCCCTCCATGAATTCCGGGAAGGACTCGAACTGCGTCCACTGGTTGTACACGGTGCCGATCGGCTGGTCGACGTCGATCGAGGCGGTGGTGGTGCTCACGGCTTCTCCCTTGATGTCAGCGTTACGGTTGACTACCCGCGCCGGTTCGCGGGAAACGCTGCGGCGCGCTCAGCCGTGCCGCAGCACCAGCAGTTCGCCGGTCAGCGTTCCGTCGCCGAGCAGTTCCCCGATGGTCGAGCTCTGCCGCTCGGCGATCCGCCAGGTCTGGGTGTGCCCGTACCGGTCGCCCAGCGCCTTCTCAACGGCGTCGGCGCGCCGGGTCCAATCCTCCGGGATCGCGGGCAGCTCGGACGTGCCGATCCAGTCCTGGACCCGCAGCCCGGCCTCGCTCACCAACCGGGCCAACCCGTCGGGCGTCGGAAAGTGGTTGCCCTCCAACCTTTTACGGGCCTCCTCGTGGTGCGCGACGAAAGCCAGCACGCCGATGCGGCCCCCGCTTCGCACCGTGCGCCGCAGTTCGGTCAGCAGGCCGAGCTGATCGGGGGTGGTGCACAGAACCCCCAATGACCAAGCGACGTCGAAACTTTCGTCGGCCAGCGGCAACGCGGCCCCGTCGGCGCACAACACCGGGTAGCCGAACAGCTTCCGGGCGGCGCGGCAGGCGCCGAGCTCCGGTTCCACCAGCACCGGCCGCACGGAGCGCGAGTTCGTGGCGTAGGCGGCGGGGCCCCCGACGCCGGCGCCGGAGTCCAGCAGCCGGTCACCCTGCTCCAACTCCAACTGCTCGATGAGCCATTCCAACGCGGCCGGGCTGCCGCTGCCCCGGCAGCCCGCGGGCACGTGGTATTGCGGGCCCAGGTCCGCGGCCACCTGCGCGGTCCACTCCGCGACCGTGTCGAATTCGGCCTCCATCGCCTCGGTCACAATGCCTCCACTCGAATCCGACGACCAACCTCCGCCTTGATCTCCGCGCCGACGCGGGCGCCCGACGCCGACGCGAGCCCGGAAACGTTGACGCCCTCGATGCCTTCGATCGACAGCAACGCGCGCGCTTCGTCCACCGCGGCGGCGATCCCGGCCGAGACCGGATCCGCAGCGCCGAGCACCCGCTGGGTCACCGCCGCGTCGAGTTCCAGCCCGGGCAGCCCCTCCAGCACCGCCGCCGAAACGCTGTCCGTGAACACCGCGACGGCGGCGATCACGGGGATCGTCAGGCCCCCCGCCAGCGCCGCGGCCATGAAGTCGGCGACCATGTCCGGAAACGGCACATGATTGAGCACCGCCAGGCCGGCACCGGCGCGTTGCTTCTCCACCAGCCGGGCGGGACGACCCCGCACGGGCGGCGCCGTCGGCGTCTCGGGCACGGCCGGCACCACCCCTACGGATGCGGCCAGCGAGACCAGACGCGGCCCGTCCAGGTCGAAGGTCTGCGTGACGTCGGGCCGCACGTCGTAGCCGCGCCCGTCTCCCGTCACGCAGAGCACCGTTTCGACGCCGATGCTGCGCAGGCCCCGCAGTTCCTGCTCGAGCACCACCCGGTTGCGGTCTCGGCACGACAACGTGATCCACGGCGCCACACCCGCGTCGAGCAGCAACGACCCCATCAGCGTCGGCGGGAAATCGGGCTTGTTCTGGTGCTCGCCGACGAGCACGGCGTCGCAGCCGGGCGCCAGCAGCCCGGCCGTCGCGGCCACGTCGGCGCGGTCGAACGGCGTGCAACTGAAGTCGGTGAGCACCAGAGGCGCGCGGGCCGGGCGGGGCGGCGGCTGCGGACCGGACCAGGGCACGATGTCCTCGAACGCGCACGCGCCGGGCCGCATCTCACACTGACCGTCGGGCCGCACGCCGCCGCACGGTCCGAACTCCATCCGTTTCGGACAGTCCGAATCCGCCGACATCACCACCCCCGGGCCGCGCTGCATGATCAGACGGACTTGTACCCCGCCGGGCGGAACCGCAAGCTTGCGTTCAGCCGGTGAACGCGTTGGACCCCATCACCAGCGCCGCGGTGCCGCCGAACAGGTAGCCAACCTCGACCGCCTCGATGACCTCGGGCTCCGAGGCGCCGGCCGCGCGGGCGTTGCCCGCCAGGGTCCGAACGCCGTCGGGGTGCGCGGCGATCGCGTCGGTCACCATCGCCATCAGCAGCTTGTACTTCGCCGGGATCGCGCCGTCGCGCAGGATGCGCTCACGCATCGCCGAGTAAGACTCCGCGAACTGCGGGTCGCGCTGCTGAATCGCCCCGAGCCAAGCGGGCCGGCTCAGACCGGCCTGCGGCGGCGCCCCCGGGTCGGGGCAGCCGCCGGCCGGTGCCGACCCGCCGTCGCCGCAACCGTCGGCCCGCCCGGGCGACGCGCCGGCCACGGCCGCGAACACCAGCGCAGCGGTGCACACGGCCGCGACCCATCCCGCGCAGGAACGACGAAAGCCGTTGCCCCGCAACGACAAACCAACCGAAGGTTGCGCGCCTGCGCGCCGGGTCTCGACCTGGCCGAACCGCGCGCCGACCGCGAGCGCTTCGGCGATCTCGGCTTCCGAGGCGCCGGCGCAGCGCGCGTCCTCGAGCAATGGCGTCACCGGTCGCGCGGCGGCCGCGCCCGCGGCCGCCGCCATCAGTGCCTGGTACTTGAGCGGCATGACACCGTCGGGGCGCGGGCCGCGTGTGATTCCCATGGCCGCAACGTACGCCCCGCGGCGGTCTGGCGCAATCGAAACACCTTGCGGCGCTTGGGTTCAGGGCTTATGCGCCCGGCAGGTACTGCCAGACGACGTCGTGGCTGCCGCTCGGCGACGGGTTGCACATCATGACGTGCCCGGCCGCGTCGCGCGCGGTCGCGTTGCGCACCGAGCAGTGCCGACCGGCGACCGGTGCGTTGAGGTAGGCGATGCCCATACCGAGCGCCACCAGAACGGCGGTGACGGTACAGACCAGCGCCAGCCGGGCGTATCCGATTTTCTTATCGATTTGGCACTTCGTGGGGCTCGGCACTGGGCACTCCTTCCGTCGAACCGGAATGGCGGATGCGCTTCCCGGTTTGGCCGAGCATCGGCGCGGTGTCTTGGTGGATCCTTGAAAGAACCTTGAGGTGGGCGGGTATGCCGCGACGCCCGACTGGCCGGGTTTGACCGCAGCGCTTAGGCGGGAATGCCTTCCGTGCCTTGCGAAACGCCGCCGCGCCCGTGCTGCTACGGGCTGGCGAATTGCTGCGTCGCCCGTCGTTTATGGGCGTGCGCTACCGCTCCTTGCCGCGAGATTGCGCTGGCGTTTACCACAACCGACCGGTCATCGCATCGCAAACGATAAAAACAACAAATCTATAAAAGTTTCTGGCTTATTGAATTCGGGAATAATAGTATGGCGTGTCGGTACGGGTTGAGGCGCTAGCGGGGTCATCACTCAGGCGTCTCCATTCGAGGGGTGTTGAATCAATGACGGTGAGTGATTGGCAACCGGTGGTTCGTGTCGGCGAACCGAGGTTCGTAGCGGGTGTCGGAAGTCGCATTAAAGTCGAGGTGAAAACGCGCGGCTGGCTTAGTCGCGACTGGCGCGGCTACTTCGGTTCCCTGGTATCGCAGCAACAACTCGATGCCAGGTATGCGTCCTTTCCGTGTTGGGACGAGGTGCAGCGCATCGAGGGTTCTTGCGTGCAGGACGACGCAGAGCGCTACATCGAAATGATCGACGCGGCAATACATTACGCCAATACGCGGCTCCGTAGCGAGGCAAAACCGGGGACGGCCGCGCACGAGACGAACGCGAGTCGGCGGGCGCGCGCGGTGCGGCAACGGCAGGCCGAGCTCGACGAGTTGGCCCGGAAGTTGGCGAAACCCGAGCAGTGAGCTCGAGGCGTGCGCTCCGCGCCGCGCTGGTGGTCGATTGGGACGCCTTGATTGAAGGTTTGCCCAGCTAATGCGGGGCAAACCGGTCAAAGAGAGGTGCACTGCGCCGCCATTGTTACTAACCAGTAACGCATCCGACGCAATTTGCTGCGTCGCCTTTGGCGAATGCTCAGCAGTATGCACAGGGTGACCTGTCAGAAGTGGCCGCAAGCGAGAAGACGACAGTTCGCAAAGTCCACGCAAAAGAGACCAAAGGTCAATTTATGGCGTCAAAAAGAACCGGCGGTAGCCACACCCGGAATCCCGCGGTCGGCCCGGCGCGACGCACATAGGCTGCGTCGAAGTACGCTGACTTGCCCTGAGGCGGCGCGGACCGGCCTTTGAGCACCCGGACCCGGAGGTGTGCGATGACGCAGCAAGATCTCGTCCTGTACAGCGTCGACGACCGCGTCGCGCTGATCACCGTCAACGATCCCGACCGGCGTAACGCGGTGACCGCCGACATGTCGGCCCGCCTGCGCGACGCGGTGGCGCGGGCCGAAGCCGACCCCGACGTGCATGCCGTGATCATCACCGGTGCAGGCAAGGCGTTCTGCGCGGGGGCGGATCTGGCCGCGCTCGCCGCGGCGGGTGGCGCGGCGGCCGAGACGGGCCTGCGGCACCTCTACGACGGCTTCATGGCGGTCGGGGAATGCCGCCTACCCACCATCGCCGCCGTCCACGGCGCGGCCGTCGGCGCCGGGCTGAACCTGGCCCTGGCCGCCGACGTGCGCATCGCCGGCCCGCGGGCCCTGTTCGACGCCCGCTTCCAGCAGCTGGGCATCCATCCCGGCGGGGGTGCGACGTGGATGTTGCAGCGAGGCGTGGGGCCGCAGGTCGCCCGCGCGGCCCTGCTGTTCGGGATGCGGTTCGACGCCGAGTCGGCCGTGCGCCATGGTTTGGCGCTCGACGTCGCCGACGACCCGGTGGCCGCCGCCAAGGAGCTGGCCGCCGGGCCGGCGTCGGCCCCGCGCGAGGTCGTGCTCGCGACCAAAGCCACCATGCGCGCCACCGTCAGCCCGGGCGCGCTGGACACCGAGCACCACGACCTGGCCATGCGCACCGAGCTTGGGCCGCAGCTGTATTCGATCCAGTCGCCGGAATTCGCCACGCGATTGGCCGCGGCGCAGCGACGCTAGCCGGACTCCCCCGCCCGCCGTAGCAGCGCCGCCGCGTGCTTGAGCACCGGCGAGTCGACCATCTGCCCCTCGAAGGCGAAGACGCCGCGCTCGGTCTCGGCGGCCGCCAGCACCCGCCGGGCCCAGTCCAGCTTTTCCTCGGCCGGCCGATACGCCGCGCGGACCACGGGCACCTGGCTCGGGTGGATGCACACCGTTCCGGCGAAGCCGAGCGCCACGGCATCCTCGGCCTCGGCCCGCAACCCGTCGAGGTCGCGGATGTCGAGGTGCACCGCGTCGAGCGCGACCCGGCCGAACGCGGACGCGGTCAGCAGGGCGGTGGACCGCACGTGGTGCGCGACGTCGCGGTAGCTGCCGTCGGCCCTGCGGCTCGAGCTGCCGCCCAGCGTGGCGACCAGGTCTTCGGCGCCCCACATCACGGCGACGGTGCCGGCCGCGGCGGCGATCTCGGCGGCGAACACCGCGCCGCGCGGCGTCTCCAGCAGTGCGATCACGTCGCCCGGCGCCAGCGCCCGCACCTGCGCCGCGGACTCCGTCTTCGACAACATCACCGTCGTGTACGCGGTCGAGGCGAGGGCCTCCAGGTCGCGGGGGTGCTCGTCGGTGTCGGCGGCGTTGATCCGCACGACGGTGCGTTCGGGGTCCAGGGGGGTCTCCCGCAACGCCACGCGCGCGGCGGGCTTGTCCGCCGCCGCCACCCCGTCCTCGAGGTCGAGGATCACCACGTCCGCCGCGGCGGCGGCCTTGGCGAAGCGCTCGGGACGGTCGGCCGGGCAGAACAACCACGCCGGCCCGGCGTCGTGCAGGTTCACTCGGCCTCCGAGTTGCCCGGACGCTTTTGCACCAGCGTGGTGCGCACGGCCCGCGCCACCACGTCGCCGTCCTGATTGCGGCCGGTGTGTTCCAGCGTCACGATGCCCTCGCCGGGGCGGCTCTTGGATTCCCGCTTGCCGGTGCAGACGGTTTCCGCGTACAGGGTGTCCCCGTGGAAGAGCGGCTTGGGAAAGGACACCTCGGAGAAGCCGAGGTTGGCCACGATGGTGCCGAGCGTCAGCTGCGACACGGACAACCCGACGAGGGTGGACAGGGTGAACATCGAATTCACCAGGCGCTCCCCGCGAAAGCCCGGCTGGTCGGCGGCCCACGCCGCGTCGAGATGCAGCGATTGGGTGTTCATGGTCAGCGTGGTGAACAAGACGTTGTCGGCCTCGGTGACCGTGCGGCCCGGCCGGTGCCGATAGGTGGTGCCGATCTCGAACTCCTCGAACCACAGGCCCCGCTGGACGACGGACTTGCCGCCGTGCTCGGTCATGAGAGCCCCAACGACCGCGCGATGAGCATCAGCTGCACTTCCGTGGTCCCCTCACCGATCTCCAGGATCTTGCTATCGCGATAGTGCCGCGCGACCGGGTACTCGTTCATGAAACCGTAGCCGCCGTGGATCTGCGTGGCGTCCCGGGCGTTGTCCATCGCCGCCTCCGACGCGACCATCTTCGCGACGGCCGCCTCCTTCTTGAAGGGTTTGCCCGCCAACATCTTCGCGGCGGCGTCGTAGTAGGCCGTGCGCGCGACGTGTGCGCGGGCCTCCATGCGGGCGATCTTGAAGCTGATGGCTTGATACGAGCCGATCGGCTGGCCGAACGATTGGCGCTCCTTGGCGTACTTGACGCTCTCGTCGACGCAGCCCTGCGCCGCGCCGGTGGCCAGCGCCGCGATCGCGATGCGCCCCTCGTCGAGGATCGACAGGAAGTTGGCATAGCCGGTGCCCCGGGTGCCGAGCAGGTTCTCTTCGGGCACGCGGGCGTCGTCGAACGACAACGGGTGGGTGTCCGAGGCGTTCCAGCCGACTTTGTTGTAGACCGGCTCGACAATGAAACCCGTTGTGCCGCTGGGCACCACGATCGTCGAGATCTCCTTTTTACCATTGGCCAACGTCCCGGTGACCGCGGTGACGGTGACCAGGGAGGTGATGTCGGTGCCGGAATTGGTGATGAATTGCTTGCTACCGTTGACCACCCACTCGCCGTTGTCGAGCCGGGCCGTGGTCCGGGTGCCGCCGGCGTCGGAGCCGGCGCCGGGCTCGGTGAGCCCGAAGCCCGCCAGGGACCGGCCCGCGGTCAGGTCCGGCAACCACTTCTGCTTCTGCTCCTCGGTGCCGAACCGGTAGATCGGCATGGCCCCGAGGCTCGCCGCGGCCTCCAGGGTGATCGCCACCGACTGGTCGACCTTGCCGAGCTCTTCGAGCGCCAACGACAGCGCGAAGTAGTCGCCGCCCATGCCGCCGTATTCCTCCGGGAACGGCAGTCCGAACAGCCCCATCTCGCCCATCTTGGCGACAACCTCGTACGGAAAGCTGTGTTCCGCATCGTGTTTGGCCGACACCGGCGCGACCACGGTACGCGCGAACTCGGCGACCGTTCCCCGCAGGTCCTCGTATTCCTTCGGCAGGGTTCCTGCCGTGATGGCTGTGGTCATGATTCCTCTACTCCTTGCCGCCTTCGTCCAGCCGGGCCAGCACCTGATCGACCGTGACCTGATCACCGACGGACACCAGCACCTCGAGCACTCCGGCGACCGGCGCGGTCAGCGAGTGCTCCATCTTCATCGCCTCGACAACCACCACCACGTCACCCTCAGCGACCTCGGCTCCGGATTCGGCTTGCACGGCAATGACATTGCCGGGCATCGGGCTGACGATCTCGGCTTGGCGCTGCCCGGCGGCGCGCTGGATCCGCTGTTCCTCGGCTTCGTGCAGGTGCCAGGTGCCGCGCTCGTCGGCGATCCACAGGTGCTGCTCGGCCTCGGCCCACCGGTACTCACGACGCAGCCCGTCCAGGGTCACGATCAGCCGGTCCGCGGCGAGTTGCCCGGTGGCCGAGGCGATTTCAGCCGTGCCTACCTGGACCAGGGCGGACTCCGGTGGCCCCCACACGCTGACGGTCTCACTGCGTTGCGGGGTGCGCAGGGCGGTGCGGACCGGTGCCGGGCGGCCGCCGACGCGCCACCCGCTGGGTTGCGCCCACGGATTGCCCGCCGCGCGGCGACACAGCATCACCTGCCGGTACAGACCGGCGGCGGCCAGCACGTCATCGGGGGCGGGCAGCGCGGCGAAGTCGCCCAGCCGCTGATCCAGCAGCGCGGTGTCCAGGTCGCCGGCACGCACCCGCGGGTCGGCGAGCAGGAAGCGCAGGAATTCGATGTTGGTCTGCACGCCCAGGATCGCCGTCGCGCTCAGCGCCCGGTCGAGGATGGCCAGCGCCTCGTCGCGATCGGCGCCGTGGGCGATCACCTTGCTCAGCATCGGGTCATAGTCGCTGCCCACGTGCACGCCGGCCAGCAGCGAGGAGTCGACCCGCACGCCGTCGGCGGACGGTTCGACGACGCCCAGCACCCGGCCGCCGGTGGGCAGGAAGCCGCGCGCCGGATCTTCGGCGTACACCCGCGCCTCGATCGCGTGACCGCGCAGTTCGATGTCGTCTTGGCCGAACGCCAGCTTCTCGCCGGCGGCGACCCGCAGCTGCCACTCCACCAGGTCGAGGCCGGTGACCGCTTCGGTCACCGGATGTTCCACCTGCAGGCGGGTGTTCATCTCCATGAAGAAGAATTCGTCCGGGCGCTCGGCGGAGACGATGAACTCCACGGTGCCGGCGCCGACGTAGTCGACGCTGCGCGCGGTGTCGCATGCCGCGGCACCGATCCGCGCGCGCGTCTGCGGGTCGAGCAGCGGCGACGGCGCCTCCTCGATGACCTTTTGATGGCGTCGCTGCAGGCTGCATTCGCGCTCGCCCAGGTGCACCACGTTACCGTGGGTGTCGGCGAGCACCTGCACCTCGATGTGCCTGGGGCGCAACACGAATCGCTCCAGGAACAGTGTGTCGTCCCCGAACGACGAGGCGGCCTCACGACGCGCGCTCATCAGCGCGGCGCGCAGCCCGGCCGGTTCCTCGACCAGCCGCATCCCCTTGCCGCCACCGCCCGCCGACGGCTTGATCAGCACGGGGTAGCCGATCTGGTCGGCCGCCGCGACCAACTCGTCATCGCTCAGGCCCGGCTTCGCCACGCCGGGCACCACCGGGACGTCGAAGGCGGCCACCGCGTTTTTGGCGGTGATCTTGTCGCCCATCACCTGGATGGCCCGCGCGGGCGGTCCCAGGAACACCACGCCGGCGCGCTCGCAGGCCGTCGCGAATTCGGCGTTCTCCGAGAGGAACCCGTAGCCGGGGTGGATCGCCTGGGACCCGGTGCGTAGCGCCGCGTCGACCACCTTGGCGATGTCGAGGTAGCTGTCCCGGGCCGCGGCCGGCCCCAACCGCACCGCCTCGTCCGCCTCGAGCACGTGGCGGGCGCCGGCGTCCGCGTCGCTGTAGACGGCAACCGAGCGGATGCCCAGCCGCCGCAGGGTGCGCATCACGCGCACCGCGATCTCCCCGCGGTTGGCCACCAAGACGGTCGTAAACACGGCGCTCACATCCGGAACACGCCGTAGGAGACCGGCTCCAGCGGCGCCTGCGCGCACACCGAAAGCGCGAGCCCGACAACGGTTCTGGTGTCGACTGGGTCGATGATGCCGTCGTCCCACAACCGGGCGGTCGAGTAGTACGGGTTGCCCTGATCCTCGTATTGCGCGCGGATCGGCGCCTTGAACGCCTCTTCGTCGTCGCCCGACCATGGCGTGCCTGCCGCCGCGAGCTGCTCGCCGCGGACGGTGGCCAACACCGAGGCGGCCTGCTCGCCGCCCATCACCGAGATCCGGGCGTTGGGCCACATCCACAGGAAGCGCGGTGAGTACGCCCGGCCGCACATCGAATAGTTGCCCGCCCCATAGGATCCGCCGATCACGACGGTGAGCTTGGGCACGCGGGCGCACGCCACCGCCGTCACCATCTTGGCGCCGTGCTTGGCGATGCCGCCGGCCTCGTAGTCGCGCCCGACCATGAATCCGGCGATGTTCTGCAGGAACAGCAGCGGCACGGTGCGCTTGTCGCACAGCTCGATGAAATGCGCGCCCTTCATCGCGGATTCGCTGAACAACACGCCGTTGTTGGCGACGATGCCCACCGGGTGGCCGTGGATGCGGGCGAAGGCGGTGACCAGCGTCTTGCCGTAATTGGCCTTGAATTCGCTGAATTCGCCGCCGTCGACCAGCCGGACGATCACCTCGCGCACGTCGTAGGGCACCCGCGGATCCGGCGGCACCACGTCGTAGAGCTCCGTCTGCGCGTGCGCGGCGTCGACCGTCGGCGTCGTCTCCCACGGGCTAGGCGCGCGGGGCCCGAACGTCGCCGCGATCGCGCGCACGATCCGCAGGGCGTCCTCGTCGTCCTCGGCGAGGTGGTCGGTGACGCCGGAGACGCGCGAATGCAAGTCGCCGCCGCCCAGGTCCTCGGCCGAGACGATCTCCCCCGTGGCCGCCTTCACCAACGGTGGGCCGCCCAGGAAGATCGTGCCCTGCTCGCGGACGATGACGGCCTCGTCGCTCATCGCCGGGACGTACGCGCCGCCCGCCGTGCACGAGCCCAAGACCGCCGCGACTTGCGGAATCGCTTTGGCGCTCATGGTCGCCTGGTTGTAGAAGATGCGCCCGAAATGCTCGCGGTCGGGAAACACCTCGTCCTGGCGCGGCAAGAAGGCGCCGCCGGAGTCGACGAGGTAGATGCACGGCAGCCGGTTCTGCAGCGCGACCTCTTGAGCGCGCAGGTGCTTTTTGACCGTCATCGGGTAATAGGTGCCCCCCTTGACCGTCGCGTCGTTGGCCGCGATCACGCATTCGCGGCCCGACACCCGGCCGATGCCGGTGATGATCCCGGCACCCGGGGATTCGTCGCCGTACATCCCGGTCGCGGCCAGCGGGGACAGTTCCAGGAACGGGGCGCCCGGATCCAGCAGGCGATCCACCCGGTCGCGCGGCAACAGTTTGCCGCGGCTGACGTGGCGCTCGCGCGCCCGCTCGCTGCCACCGAGGGCCGCCTCTGCCAGTCGGGTCCGAAGTTCGGCGACCAGGCGGCGGTGCTCGTCGGCGAAGCCGGACGCCCGCGCGACGCCGGCGGTCGTCGCGGTCACCGAAGGGCCTCGCGATTCGTCGCCACCGGCACGGCCCACGCGACCACCACCCTGTCCATCGCCGCCGCAGCCTCCTTGCCGTCCGGCCAGTTGAGTTAATGCTCATTAACCGGTTGCCGACAATACCATCGGCGCACCGCCGCGTCCAGGGACGTCGCACCGGGCGGCGCCGTCCGTGCGCTTGAGTTCACCGCCCAGAACCCGTATGAGTTAGGGGCGATTAACCAACCGGAGGTCTCATGGCCAGCTCCGCGTCCAGGGCCACCCCTGACGGTCGATCCGATGCGCCGAACCGTCGCACCCAGTTGAAGTCCGACCGGCGCCAGCAATTGCTGGCGGCGGCCGAGCGGCTCTTCGCCCAACGCGGCTTCCTGGCCGTCCGGTTGGAGGACATCGGCGCCGCGGCGGGAATCAGCGGGCCGGCCATCTACCGGCACTTCGCGAACAAGGAGTCGCTGTTGGTCGAGCTACTGGTCGGCATCAGCACCCGGTTGCTCACCGGCGCGCGCGAGGTGCGCGCCCGCAACCCCCGAGATGCCGACGCACTCGACGGCCTCATCGATTTCCATCTGGAATTCGCCTTCGGCGAGCCCGACCTGATCCGCATCCAGGACCGCGACCTCGCCTACTTGCCCGAGGCCGCCGCCAAGCAGGTGCGCAAGGCCCAGCGGCAGTACGTGGAGGTGTGGGTCGGAGTCCTGCGCGAGCTGCATCCCGACCTCGACGAGGCCGATGCACGGCTCACCGCTCACGCGGCGTTCGGCCTGCTCAATTCGACGCCGCACAGCGTCAAGCCGGCCGACAACGCAGGTGGCGAACCCCGCCGGGCGGCACGCTCGCGCGCCGTGATGCGGGCGATGACGGTCGCCGCGCTCGCCGCCGGACCCGAGTGCCCGTGACGGTGCGGGCCACACAGTGAGGGGGGTCGACGGCCCCCAATCCAGGTACCCTGCATGCCATGAGGTGGACATGAACGATTCACGTCCCACCGGACGTTATCGCCCCTCGTTGCCGAGGCCGGGGGCGCAGGGGCCGCGCACTTCGCCCCCCGTCGATCCCGCGTACGCCGACCAGGCCCCCTACGCACCTACCTACGGCGGGCACCTCCCGCCCTGGGCTCCGCGCGCGAACCAGACCAACCCCACCAGGCCGTTGCCGGCGTACTGGGCGCAGCACGACATGCCGCCGGCCGGGGAATCGCCGACCGAGGTGCTGGCACCGCTGCCGCCGCCGCAGGGGCCGAAATCGCCCCGCTGGCTGTGGATCGCCGCCGTCGCGGCGGTGCTGCTCGTCGTCGCCCTCGTGATGGCGCTGGTCCTGGCGAACGACGCGATCAAGACCCAGACCGCCGTCCCCCCGCTGCCCGCCATGCCCGAGCCGACCACGACGACGGCGGCTCCCCCGCCCTCGGTGCACAGGTCACCGTCGCGCCTGCCGGCGCCGATCCCGCCGACGACCGGGCCACCCACGCCCAGCGGGACCACCGGCCCGGCCGGCATGCAGGACGTCGTGTACACCGTCGCCGGGGAGGGGCGGGCGATCAGCGTGATGTACATCGACACCGGCGACCTGATCCAGACCGAATTCAACGTCGCGCTGCCGTGGACCAAAGAGGTCAGCCTGTCCAGGGCGGCGGTGCACCCGGCCAACGTGACGATCGTCAACATCGGGCACAGCGTCACCTGCTCGGTGAGCATCGACGGCGTGCAGGTCAGCCGCCGGATCGGCGGGGGCCTGACGATCTGCGACGCGCGGGGCTGAGCCGGCGCGTCACGCGGGCTCGGGCGCCGCGTTACACGGCCTCGGCCGCCGCGGCACCGCGCACCGGGACCCGGACCGCCAACATCCCCAGCAGCCCCGCGACCAGCACCAGCGCGACGCCGCCCAGCCCGGCGCGCACGGCGCCGAACCCGTCGACGAACACCGAGAACAGCCAGGGCGCCACGAAGGACACGGCCCGCCCCGTCATCGTGTAGAGGCCGAAGGCCACGCCCTCCCGGCCGTTTTTGGCCATGCGCAGCAGCAGGGCGCGCGCCGAGGACTGCGACGGCCCGATGAACATGCACAACAGCAGCCCGCAGACCCAGAACGCCAGCGACCCGGACAGCACCATCAGCGTCAACGCCAGCACGACGATCGCCACCAGCGACCCCACGATCACGGGCTTGGACCCGATCCGGTGGTCGACGAATCCGCCCAACACGGCCCCGACGGCCGCCACCACGCTGGCGGCCACGCCGAAGATGAGCACGTCGGCCTGTGAGATGCCGTAGACGTTGACGCCCAGCACCGCGCCGAAGGCGAAGATGGCCGCCAAGCCGTCGCGGAACAGCGCGCTCGCGAACAAGAAGTAGACCAGGTTGCGGTCGCGCTTCCATTCGGCGGACACCTCGGTCCGCAGCTTGCGGTAGCCGCCGAGCATGGTCGTCGGCTGGTAGGCCTCCACCGTGTCGGGCAGCCGCTGCGCCGCCAACAGCAGCGGCAGCGCGAGCACCGCGAGCCACGCGGCGGCCACGAGCATGGCCTCGCGGACGTAGAGCCCGTCGTGGACGGGCACCCGCAGCAGGCCGCGCACCGGGCCGGATCCGGAAATGAACCCCGTGTAGACGACGAGCAGTAGCAGCACGCTACCGACATAGCCTGCGGCCCAACCGATTCCGGAGATGCGACCGGCGGTCTGCGGTGTCGAGAGCTGGCGCAGCATCGCGTTGTAGGGAACGCTGGCCAGGTCGCCGCAGGCCGCCGTCGCGCCCAGCAGGGCCAGGCCCGCCCACAGGTATTCGGGGCGGTCGCGGATGAAGAACATCGAACACGTCAGCGCCACCGCCAGGCCGGTAAGCACCCGAAGCGTCACCCGCCTGCGGTGCGGGGACTCGACCCACACACCGACGGCGGGTGCGAGCAGCGCGACGGTCAACCCGGCGATGGCACCCGCGCGGCCCAGCCAGCTGGCGGGCGTGACGCCGCCGGAGATGCCCGTCCCGACGCTGCTGGTGAGGTAGACGGCGAAGACGAACGTGGCGACGATCGCGTTCAGCCCGGTGGAGCCGCAGTCCCACAACGCCCACGCCACCACTCGAGATCGCACGACGGGGGACGTACCCGGCTCCGGTTGGCCCATGCCCGGCACTCTATGTGCCGCACGGGCCAGCCGCCGCGCCAGAGCCCGGCTGTCTACCATGGGCGCATGCCGATACCCGCTCCCAGTCCCGAGGCCCGCGCCGTCGTCACCGGAGCTTCCCAGAACATCGGTGAAGCGCTGGCCACCGAACTCGCCGCGCGCGGCCACAGCCTGATCGTCACCGCGCGGCGCGAGGACCTGCTCAAGGATCTGGCCGCCCGGCTGTCCGCGAAGTACCACGTCAGCGTCGAGGTGCGGCCCGCCGACCTCGCCGATCCCGACCAACGCGCAAAGCTGTGCGACGAGCTCGCCGCGCGCCCGATCTCGATCCTGTGCGCCAACGCGGGCACCGCGACCTTCGGTCCGGTCGCGACGCTGAGCGCCGCGGAGGAGAAGGCTCAGCTGCAACTGAATGTCCTTGGCGTGCACGATTTGGTGCTCGCGGTGCTGCCGGGCATGGTCGAGCGCAAGGCGGGCGGCATCCTGATCTCGGGATCCGCGGCGGGCAATTCACCCATTCCGTACAACGCGACGTACGCGGCCAGCAAGGCGTTCGCCAACACGTTCAGCGAATCGCTGCGCGGTGAACTCCGCGCTTACGGCGTGCATGTCACGCTGCTCGCGCCGGGGCCGGTGCGCACGGAGCTTCCCGACGAGACCGAGGCGTCGATCGTCGAACGGCTGGTGCCCGACTTCCTGTGGATCTCCACCGAACACACCGCGAAAAAGTCCTTGAATGCATTGCAGCGCAACAAGATGCGCGTGGTACCGGGGTTGACGTCGAAGGCGATGTCGGTGGCCAGCGGCTACGCCCCGCGCGCGATCGTCGCACCGATCGTGGGCAGCTTCTACAAGAAGCTGGGCGGCGGTTAGGCGTTACCGGCGGCGCCGGCCCGAACCGAACAGGCCCCGGATGGCTTCGCGAATCGCGGTGTTGACGCCGCTTTTCACGGTGGGGTCATGCCACACCCGCTCGAGAAGCCCCGGCTCGCGCGGCTCGTAGGGCGCGGGCATCGGCGGCAGCGCCTCGGTGCCGGGGGCCGGATCGGGCTGCGCCTGCGGTCCCGACGCCGGCGGCGGGGGCGGTGGCGTCGGCGGCGGGGGTTCCGGCGCCTCGACCGTTCGCCCGTACTTCGCTTGCAGGGCACTGCGTTTCGCTTCCGCCGCGATCGCGTCGTTGCCGATCGAAGCCATCAGCGAACGCGGCACCCGCATGCGAGTCCACGCGACCGGAGTGGGTGCGCCCCGTTCGGAGAGCACGGTGACGACGGCCTCGCCGATTCCCAGCGACGTCAGCGCCGACTCCAAGTCGTACACATCGGTTTTCGGGTAGGTCCGGACGGTCTTGCTGAGGGCCTTCTGGTCGTCGGGGGTGAACGCGCGCAGGGCGTGCTGGATGCGGGCGCCCAGCTGCGACAGCACGTCGTTGGGCAGGTCGGTGGGCAATTGGGTGCAGAAGAACACCCCGACGCCCTTGGACCGGATCAGCTTGACGGTCTGTTCGACCTGCTCCAGGAAGGCCTTGGACGCGTCGGCGAACAGCAGGTGCGCCTCGTCGAAGAAGAACACCAGCTTGGGCTTGTCGACGTCGCCCACCTCGGGCAGCTCGTGAAACAGGTCCGCCAGCAACCACATCAGGAACGTCGAGAAGATGACCGGCCGCAACGACTGGCCGGTGAACTCCAGCAGCGAGACGATGCCGCGGCCCTGCTCGACGCGCAGCAAGTCCTGCGGGTCGAGCTTCGGCTCCCCGAAGAAGGTGTCACCACCCTCGCCACCGAGGTTCACCAGCGCCCGCAGGATGACGCCCGCCGTCGTCGGCGACACGCCACCCAGCGATTTCAGATCGTCCTTGCCCTCGTCACCGGTCAGATGATTGATGACCCCGCGCAGGTCGTCCAGGCTGACCAGCCGCCGGTGGGCGCCCTTGGCCCAGTGAAAGATCAGGCCCAGCGTGGACTCCTGAGTCGCGTTGAGCCCCAGCACTTTTGACAGCAACACCGGCCCAAAGCTTTCGACGGTGGCCCGCACCGGCACGCCCACTCCCCCGGTGCCCAGCGAGAGGAACTCGACCGGGAATGCCGTCGGCGCCCAGTCGTCGCCGGTCTCCCGGGCGCGGGCGTCGGTCTTGTCGCTGCCTTCCCCGGGACGCGCCAGCCCGGACAGGTCGCCCTTGACGTCGGCCATCAGCACGGGGACACCGGCGGCGCTGAGCTGCTCGGCGATCAGCTGCAGCGTCTTGGTCTTGCCGGTACCGGTCGCCCCGGCGACCAACCCGTGCCTGTTGATGGTGGACAGCGGGATTCGGATCTGCGCGCTCGGGTCGGCGACGCCGTCGACCACCACGGCGCCCAGTCCCAGCGCCTGCCCGTCCACCCGGTAGCCGTCCGCGATCCGCCTCGCGGGCGTCGCCGCGGATTCGGTGCCCATCGCGCCGCCTCCCTTCGCCTCGCCGTCCAGCGCTCACCCTACTTCTCCTTCTGCCCACCGAACCGGGGGCGATGACCGGCGCGGCCCCCGAAAGGGCCTAGTCTGAGCGGCGTGCGCGACACGCTGGTGTGGATCGATTGCGAGATGACGGGGCTCGACCTGGGGTCGGACAAGCTGATCGAGATTGCGGCCCTGGTCACCGACGCCGAGTTGAACATCCTCGGCGACGGGATCGACATCGTGATCCACGCCGACGACGCCGCGCTGGCCGCGATGGGCGAGGTGGTCACCCAGATGCACGCGCGCTCCGGGCTGACCGACGAGGTCAGGGCGTCCACCGTCGACCTGGCGACGGCCGAGGCGATGGTGCTGGACTACATCGGCCAGCACGTCAAGCAGCCCAAGACCGCGCCGTTGGCGGGCAATTCGATCGCCACCGACCGATCCTTCATCGCCCGCGACATGCCCGCCCTCGACGACTTCCTGCACTACCGCATGATCGACGTCAGCTCCATCAAGGAGCTGTGCCGGCGCTGGTACCCGCGGATCTATTTCGGCCAGCCGGTCAAGGGGCTGGCCCACCGGGCGCTGGCCGACATCCACGAGTCGATCCGCGAGTTGCAGTTCTACCGGCGGACCGCGTTCGTCGCGCCGCCGGGCCCGTCGACCAGCGAGATCGAGGCCGTGGTCGCCGAGTTGGGGGGCCCCACCGACGCCACCGGGTCGAGCGATTCGGCCCCCGAGGCGCCGAGCCGCTAGTATCGACGTCGCCGCTCGTTGGGCCCCCTCGCGGGGACCGGCTCGCGGCCATGGTGAGTGTAGTTCAGTTGGTAGAGCACCAGGTTGTGATCCTGGGGGTCGCGGGTTCGAGTCCCGTCACTCACCCCAACACGTCGGCGACTGACGTCGCCGCCTAGCCTGCCTTGTGATGCTGATCAAGACGGCCGCCGTCGCGGGGACGGCGATCGCGCTCACCGGCTGTGCCGGGTCCGGCCAACCGATCGCCACGGTCACGTCCACGCCCCCGCCGCTGACGAAGACCGTCACGGTGACCTACACCCCGCCGCCTCCGCCGGGACCGAAGACGACGATCGACACCAACGGCACGTTCGTCGTCGGCTCCGACATCGACCCTGGCACCTACCGCACCGACGGGAAGTACGGCTGTTACTGGGCGCGGCTGCGCAGCCTCGATACCGGCGACATCATCGACAACAACGTCAGCGACGGCCCCCAGATCGTGCAGATCCTGCCCGGCGATAAGGCGTTCATGACGCGCGACTGCGGTACCTGGCACAAGACCGGCTGACCCGTCAGGTGTTGGCGTTGCCCGCTTTCCACTGCGCCCACGGCATGTTCCAGTCACCCAGCCCCTCGGTGCCGGACAACACCGGCCCCACCGTGTTCATCACCTGCACGATGTCGCCGGCCTTGCTGTGGTCGTAGAACCACTCGGCGTTGCTGGGGCTGACGTTGAGGCAGCCGTGGCTGGTGTTGGAGTGCCCCTGCGCCCCCACCGACCACGGCGCGGAGTGCACGAAGACTCCGCTGTAGGACATCTGGGTCGCCCAGTCCACCTCCGTGCGGTAGCCGTTGGGCGAGTTGACCGGCACCCCGTAGGTCGAGGAGTCCATGATGATGTGCTTGAACCGCGCGCCAATGATGTAGACGCCGTTGGCCGTTGGCGCGCTGTCCTTGCCCATCGACGTCGGCATGGTCTTGACCACCTCGCCGTTAACCCGCACCGTCACCATCTTGGTGGTGTCGTCCGCGGTCGAGATGACCTCGTCGCCAATGGTGAAGTGCGTCTTGACGTTGTCTTCGCCGAACATCCCGTTGCCCAGGTCGACGCCGTAGGTGTTGACCGCGACGTCGATGGTGGTGCCCGACTTCCAGAAATGCTCTGGGCGCCAACGCACTTCGCGGTTGTTCAGCCAGTAGAACGCGCCCTCGACCGGCGGGTTGGTGGTGACCGCGATGGCCTTCTGCGCGGCCGCCCGGTTGGCGATGTTCTCGTCGAACCGGATCGCGACCGGCTCCCCGACGCCGACCACCTCACCGTCACCCGGCGACACGTAGGGCATGGTCAGGTGGGCGGGCGAGCTGGTCTGAAAGGTCATCTGCTTGTTCGCCGCGCCGCCGAGACCCAGCGCCTTCGCGCTCAACGTATAGCGCCGGTTGTAACCGAGCTGCTCGGTCGTCGACCAGCGCAGCCCGTCGGGGCTGAGCTGGCCGCTGATCGACCTGCCGTTCTCGTTGACCATGGTGACCGAGGCCAGCACGCCGTCGGCGACGGTCACCGTCACCGGGGAATCCACCGTCACCCCGACGGCGCCGTCGGTCACCGAGGCGGTGAGCTTGGGTACGAGCAGGTCGGCGAAGGGGGTGCCCTTGTCGAAAATGACCTTGGCGGGCGCCGCGGTGTGGTCACCGCCGCATCCGGCGCCCAGCACGGCAACCACGGCCATCGCGCCAGCCAGCCACGATCGCCGCGCGCGCAAAGACAACATGGAGTGACCTTCCACGAAATTTCCTCAGTTGGTCACCGCTGACCACAGATGATCGCAAGCATTGTAGTGGCTCGGCTCCGCACATCGCGGCCTTGACGCGGTAGCAGCAGCGCGTGTCGGTTACGCCGGCTGGCCGACCTCGTCGTCGAGGCGCTCCTCGATCTCCGCGTGGGTGGCGACGGCCTCCACGCGGGCGAGTTTGACGATGGCCGCGGCCATCACGAGCGCCGCCACCGCCAGCGCCGCGGCCCCGGCGCGACCGGTGGTCAGCGTCTCGTCGAGCACCACGACACCCAGCACCGCCCCCACCACAGGCTGCGCCATCTGCAGCGTCGGCATCGAGGCGGTCAGCGGGCCCGCCCGAAACGCCGCCTGGCCCCACACGAATCCGCCCGCCACCACCAACGCGGCCGCGTACAACTCGGGGGTGCGCACCACCGCGGCGGCACCGACGCCGAGGCGGGCGACGACCTCCTTGGTGAGCACCGCGAACACCCCCCACAACGACCCGGCCACGAAGGCGAACAACGCCGCCGCCGCGGCACCGCCCAACCGGCGACCGGCCACCGCGCACGCGGTCAACAGCGAACCCAGCACCACCGTGACGGCGATCCAGCTGCGCAGCGGCGCGCCGCAGTGCCCGGCCGCCGGGTGCCCCACCGTGACGACCACGCTGACGGCCGCCGTCAGCAGGCCGCCCCAGATCCACTCGCCGCGGTGCACCACCCGGTGCGACACCCAGGCGTTGACCGGGAGGGCGAACAGCAACGACAGCATCAGCAGCGCCTGCACCAGCAGCACCGAACCCCGGCTCAGCGCGGCCGCCTGCAACGCGATGCTCGCGACCAGCAGGGCGGCTCCGCACCACCATCGGGGATTGCGCACCAAGACGCCCAACAGCCCCACATGGCCGAGCGACCGATGCTCGGCGCAGTGCGCCGCCCGCTGCTGCAGCACGTCGCCGACGGCCACGCACAACGCCGAAGCTAACGCCAAGAACACGGCGATATCTTTGGGAGTCACGGCTATTCGCGGTCCGCGAGGGCTTCGATGGGCCAGCGCCGGATCACATGCGGCGCGGCCTCCGGCGCGTCGGCGTCCCACCGGCGCTGCCCCACCGCGGCGGCATCCCCCTCGCCGGTGCCCGACCTGATCCGCAGGCGTGTCAACGCCTTTGGTG